>DVLP01000300.1 GCA_018715445.1 Candidatus Avipropionibacterium avicola
CTTGGAGAAGCGGTGCACCTCGTCGACGAAGAGCACGGTGTGCACATTGTCGACCAGGTCGCGGCGGGCACGGTCGAGCACGGCCCGGACCTCCTTGACCCCGGCGGTCACCGCTGAGATCTCCACGAACCGTCGTTGCGTGCTGCCCGAGACCACCGCGGCGATGGTGGTCTTGCCGACACCGGGAGGACCCCACAGGAAGACCGACATCGCTCCGGTCCCGGAGGCCAGGCGCCGCAGCGGCGATCCCGGGCCGAGCAGGTGTTGTTGGCCGACGATCTCGTCGACGGTGCGGGGCCGCAGGCGGACCGCGAGCGGAGCACTGGCGTGGGCGGCGCCACCCAAGCTTCCGCCCGTGGGGCCGCCAGTCTCCGGTGACGTGGCCCCGGTGGGGTCCGGATTGCCGAACAGGTCCTCGCTCACCTGCGTGAGGCTATGCGATTCGTCCTAGGTTGATGCAACCGGCACCGCCTCGAGATGCGTAGAGGGGGTGACCGACGCCCCACGACCAGGAGTCAGCATGGACCAGGCAAGCTTCGACGCCTTCTACGAGAAGTCGTACCACCGCGTCGTCGCGCAGGTGTACCTGACCTGCGGGAACCTGGCCGAGGCCCAGGACTGTGCCCAGGAGGCCTTCGTCCGGGCCTGGCAGAAGCGCGCCCAGTTGGACGCCGGTGACCATCCCGAGGCCTGGGTGCGGACCACGGCCCACCGGATCAGCATCAGCCAGTGGCGCAAGACCCGTCGCGCCGTCCCGACCGAGGTGCTGCCCGACGAGGGCAGCCATGACCCCGAGGTCGCCGATCAGCTCGCCGTACGACGGGCGCTCGGTGAGCTGCCGGTCGAGACCCGCCGCGTGATCGTGCTGCACCACCTCAACGACCTGCCGGTTGCCGACATCGCGACCGAACTCGACATCCCCGAGGGCACCGTGAAGGCCCGTCTGTCGCGAGGTCGGGCCAAGTTGGCCGCGGTCCTCACCCGTCCCGACCCCGCCGAGGCCCTCGCGGCATCGATGACCCTGATGGAGGACCAGCCGATGCACGACACCGATCCGTACGGTCTGCGCAAGCTCGCCGAGCCCGCCCACACCGTCCCGGTCCCCGCCGCCGCGGAGATCCGTCGACGCGGGCAGCGTCGGAACAGTCATCGCCTGCTCGGTGGCGTCGCCGCCGGTCTGGCCTGCGCCGTGCTGGCCACCGGGGTCGCGCTGGGGGCCAGGGGTGACTGGCAGGTGCTGCCGTGGCAGAACACCGCCTCGCCGACCCCGACCGGCTTCACCAGCCCCGATCCGGGTCAGTCACCCAGCGTGCCGGCCAGCCTGACTTGGGAGCAGGTCCCGACCGACGACGAGGTGTCGGTGGTCGAGCCCGGCGACCTGGCCCAGATCAGCGAGGAGGAGGGCTGGAGCGAGCAGTGGGCGCCCAGCCGCTGCATCGCCGACCGTACGGCGATCAACCCGGCCTCGACCCTGATCCGTTCGTTCAGCAACGAGCCCGGCAATGACAACGCCATCACCTCCGATGCCGTGGTGATGCAGTTCGGCTCTGCGGACGAGGCCACCGCGGCGCGCGCGCAGATCGCCGCCTGGTACGCCGACTGTGCCGAACGGTTGGCGGCCGACGGCACACCCTCACCGAAGTTGCACGACTCCCAGGACATCACCCTGGCCTCCGACAAGGACTTCCCTGCCGGGACGGTGGCCGACTACCACCTGATGTCGTGGGGCGTCGAGGACCAGGCCTACGGCGACTTCGAGGAGTCCGTCGTGGTGCAGGTCGGTGACCGCCTGACCTGGTACCTGCTGCGGTTGCCGGCCTGGCCGGAGCGCCACTGCACCCCCGACACCGACGACGGCCGCGACGAGGAGCTGTGCTCACCGGTCCAGTCGCTGCCCGACATCGCCGCGCGGTTGGCCTCCTGAGCTCGGTACGGGCCGAGGTGGGGCATATCCTGCCGACATGTCCGACTGGCCCGACCTGGCGTCCCTGGCGCTGCTGGTGGCGATCGCCGACCACGGCAGCCTCTCGGCCGCGGCCCGTCACGTCGGGATGGCCCAGCCCAATGCCACCCGCACCTTGGCGCGGTTGGAACGCGACCTGGGCCTGAGCCTGGTGCAACGCTCCACGGCCGGATCGACCCCGACCTCCAACGGCACCCTGGTCGTCGAGTGGGCCCGTCCGCTGCTGCAGGCCGCCGAGGACCTGTTGGACGGAGCGGCCGTGTTGGCCCATCGCTCCGAGCAGCAGCTGACGGTCGCTGCCAGCCACACCATCGCCGAGCAGCTGCTGCCCGGGTGGTTGGTACGGCTTCGCGATGACCATCCCCAGTTGCAGGTCGCGGTCCACGTGCACAACAGTGCTGACGTGGTCGACGACCTGCATCACGGACGGTGCACCCTCGGGTTCATCGAGGGGCCGACGGTGCCGTGGGGCATGCATTCGGTCGTGGTGGCCCGTGACGAGCTCGTCCTGGTGGTCGCACCGACCCATCCGTGGGCGCGACGGCGGCGCCCGGTCGAGGCGTCAGAACTGTTGGCCACCGCGCTGGTCACCCGGGAGCAGGGGTCGGGGACCCGGGTGGCCCTGGACGCCGCGTTGGGCTCCACGACCACGTCGCAGCTCGAGCTGCCCAGCAATGCGGCGGTCAGGATCGCGGTCAGCTCGGGTGCCGGGCCGGCCGTGCTGAGTCGGTTGGCCGTCACCGAGGCGTTGCGCAGCAAGGATCTGGTGCAGGTCCCGGTGGCCGGGGTCGACCTCGGGCGACGACTACGGGCGGTCTGGACCGGGCGCCGCCGTCTGGCGGGCCCGGCCCGTGACCTGGTCGACCTGGCGAGGTCGGACCGTCTCACTTGATCCCGGTGTGGGCCAGCGCAGCCACGAAGTTGCGCTGGAACATCATGAACAGGATGAACAGCGGCAACACCGAGGAGACCGAGGCCGCCATCGCGAAGCCGGCCGAGAGACCGCCCTCGGCGTCGACGAATCGGGTCAGGCCCAGGGGCACGGTGTAGTTCTCCGCGGTGGACAGCATCACCAACGGACCCTCGTAGTCGTTCCACGAGCCGACGAAGCTGATGATGGCCAGCGCCGCCAGGGTGGGACGGACCTGTGGGAGGTAGATGTTCCAGAACACCCGCCACTCCCCTGCCCCGTCGATCCGGGCGGCCTCACCCAGCTCCGGTGGTGCGGCCAGGAAGGCCTGTCTCATCAGGAAGGTCCCGAACACGGTGAACACTCCCGGAAGGATGAGCGCCCACAGGGTGTCGTACAGCCCCATCTGCTGGAAGAACATGAACCGCGGCACCAGCAGCAACTGGCCGGGGATGACCGCGGTCGCCAGGTAGAGCAGGAAGACCTTGTCCCGCCCGGCGAAGTGCAACCGGGCAAAGGCGTATCCGGCCATCGACGAGGTCAGCAGGTCGCCGAACAGCCCGATCCCCGAGACCGTGAGGGAGTTGGCGAAGAACCGCGCCATGGGCGGATTGCCGTCGACCCACACGTGGTAGTAGTTGCTCCACACCACCGGATCGGGGATCCACTGGATCGGGAAGGTGAAGACGTCGATGTTGCGCTTCAGTGACGAGATCACCATCCACACGAAGGGCATCAGGAAGATCAGCGAGAAGCCCCACAGCACCACCGAACGGACCGTCAGGCCGATCAGGGCCTTGGTCCGACGCGGTCCGCGCTGCGGGATCTCGGCCATCCATCCGCTGGTGCGCTGCCGCCGTCGCTTGGGCTGACCGGGCAGGTCCTGACCCGGTGTGGCCTCGTCAGCCAGTCCTGCTGGCGTGATCGCGGTCATGAGTACAACCCCCGTCCCTTCTGGAAGCGCCACATCACCACGGTCAGGGCGAGCACCCCGATCGCGTTGAGCACGCCGATCGCTGCGGCATAACCGAACTGGTACCACTGGAAACCGCGCTGGTACATGTAGTACGACAACGTGGTCGAGGAGTCACCGGGGCCACCCTGGGTGAGGAAGGCGATCAGCCCGAAGCCCTGGGAGTGCCCGATCATCGACATGATCGCCAGGAAGGTGGTCGTCGGCATCAGCGACGGCCAGGTCACCGTGGTGAACCGACGCCACCACCCTGCCCCGTCGATCTCGGCCGCCTCGTGCAGCTCGGGAGGCACCGATTGCAGTGCTGACAGGAAGATCACGCAGTGGAACCCCATCCCGGCCCAGGACGTGATCAGGATGATGGTCAGCAGGCTCCAGTCCTGGGAGACCAACCACGCGGGCGGCTCCTCCAACCCAAGGCTGTTCAGCAGCAGGTTGACCACACCACTGGTCGGGTGCAGCAACAGCAACCACACGAAGCCGATGGCGATCGAGTTGACGATGTGCGGGAAGAAGAAGATCAGCCGCAGCACGCCCCGCCCGATCACCGGCCCGTTCAGCACCAACGCCAGACCCAGTCCCCCGAGCATGGTCAGCGGCACGCCGAGACCGGCATAGAGGAAGGTCCTGGCCATCGCCCACCAGAACTGGGAATCCCCCATGAGCGCGGAGAAGTTGGCCAGGCCGACGAAGGTGATGCCGTCGATGCCGGAGACCACGTTCCAGTCGGTGAAGGAGATGCCGATCCCGGCAATCAGCGGCACCAGGGTGAAGCAGAGGAAACCGATGAGGTTGGGCATGATGAACAGCCACCCTGCCCACCGCATCGTCGTACGTACGCCGGACCGCGAGCGCGGTCGGCTGATGGTCGTCGCTGCCACGGTGTCACTTCGCAGCCGCGATGGCCGCGTCGGCGTCCTTGGTCATGGTCTCGACCCACGATTCCACCGAACGGGTGCCGAGCAGCACCTCGTCGGTCCGCTTCTCGACCATCTCGTCGAGCTCGCTGGCCGCGGTGAAGATGGTGTCCACCGGGATCGTGACCTCCTTGCCGAACAACGCATTCTCGAAGCTCGGCACGTCGAACAGCTCCTCGCGCTGCTCGCCGAGCAGCGAGGCCACCAGTTCCTGCGGAGTGGCGTTGCCGACCACCGAGGGCAGACGCCCGCCGGGCACGTTGTACTGACCGTTGAGCATCCAGAACCGGACGAACTCCCAGGCCAGGTCAGGATCGCTGGCCTTCGAGCTGATCGAGACGTTGTCGCCGATCGCGCCGACGCCCCACTCGTCGCCACCGGGCTCCACCGTCGGGTGCGGCATCGCCTTGGTGATGAAGTCGTGCGGGAACTCCTTGGTGTCGGCGATGTAGCGCAGGATGAAGATCTGCGAGGCATGCATCGCGGCACGGTTGGTCAGGAACGGCGTGTGGGCGAAGGTCTCGAGCTTCTCGGCCAGGATCGTCTTGCGATCCATGCAGTGCTTGGCGTCCTGCTCGTCCAGGCGGTGCTGCAGGTCCTCGGCGAAGATCGGGTGGTCGAAGTTGGACCGCTCGCCACCATCGGCGTAGTAGCGGTCCGGACCCAGCACGATGCCGGCCTTGGTGAGGGCGTTGAAGCTGCCGTAGACACCGTCGCCGCTGAGCTCCTTGGCGACCGACTCGAAGTCCTCGTAGGTCCAGCTGTCGCCCAGCTTGATGCCGGCCTTGTCGAGCATGGTCTGGTTCAGCACGACGATCGTGGGGCTCTTCTGCGCCGGGACGCTGAAGGCCTTGCCATCGCTGAAGTAGTTGGACGGGCTCTCCGCCGTGGTACCGAACTGCTTGAGGTCGGGATCGGCGTCGATGCGCTCGGTGAGGTCAACCGCCAGCCCGTTCGAGACGCGCTGGAAGAGCTTGGCCGGTGCGTAGGAGATGAACACGTCGATCGGTGCACCACCGGCCAGCGACGAGTCCAGCTTCAGGTTGCCGGTGTCGTCGTTCGGGTAGCGGGTGTAGGTCACCTTGACATCAGGATTCGCCTCGGTGAAGGCATCACAGAGGGCTTGCGGTCCGTTCTCGGCCGGCACGCCGCCCCAGACGTTCAAGGTCCCACCCTTGCCACCGCCACCACCACCGGAATTCGGGGCAAGGTTGCAACCAGCCAGGCCGGCTGCCGAGGCCGCGCCCATCGCACCGAGGAAGGATCGCCTGCCCCATCGTGTGCCGGCCAATGCGTTCGTCATTGAATTCTGCGACATGGGTCTTCTCCTGTCATGGAAGGGATGGGTCCCACCTGCCACCTCATCGTTGGTGGAAGGCAAGTTCGAGGTCACGGCGCACCGTGTGCAGGACGAGGCGCAGCTCGTCCGGCGACAGGTCGCCGTGCTTGTCCACGATCGCCAGGGCGACCGGATGGGGTTCGCTGGTGCGGACCGGGATGGCTCCCGACAGGGCGGTGTTGACCGCCCACCCGTCACTCAGCATGAGGACTTCGTGCTCGCAGCGCTCGCGGGCTCGGGCCAACAGCTCGGCCGCGTCGGCCGGCACGATCGCCGGATCACCGGACCAGCCATGGCGTTGGCGTGACGACTCCAGCAGCTCGACGGCCTCGGGCTCGGGCATGTCGAGCAGCAGGCGGAGCCCGGGACTCGAGCGGTGCAAGGGATAGTCCGGGTACTGGCGCAACAGGGCCACGCCCCGGCCTCCGGAGCGCAGTCCGTACAGCAACTGTCCGCGCCACAGCATGGCGACCGTGGCCGACAGGCGCGGATGGTCCTTGGCCAGTTGCTCGAAGACGGGCCAGGGTCGGCTCAACAGCGGCAGCCGGTTCGTGCGGGTGGCCAGGCTGATGATGCCGTAGTCGGGGACGAAGCGTCCCTTCTCGTCCTTGCGGGCATAGCCGGCGGCCACCAGGGTCGCCATCAACCGGGAGACCGAGCTCTGGTGGGTGCCGAGCTCGGTGGCCAGTTGCGCCAGGGTCCAGGGTTCGTCCACCTCGACCAGGCGTCGCAACACGTACAGTCCACGGGCCAAGGACTGGTTGGACCCGGACGGTCCGGCACCGGGAACGGGCAGGGTCGTCAGGCTCCCGGAAGGGGATCCGAGGACCGCGGCCACGTCATTGCTGTGCTGCACACCGAGATCGTCACATGCGCAGACTGCATGGTCAAGGACTGCTGTGTGAATTGTGAATGACTTGAGATCTTTGTGCGTGACCTGGGGTCAGCAGCCAGTCCGACCGCGTCCGAGACGGGTCGCCTCAGGCGAGGAAAGCGGCCTCGAGATCGCGGCGCGCCCGGTGCAGCAACAGCCGCAACTCGTCACGATCGAGCGAGCCGTCACTGACCACGATCGCCATCGCGACCGG
>DVLP01000301.1 GCA_018715445.1 Candidatus Avipropionibacterium avicola
CACCACGGTGCTCCCGTGTCGTTGATGAAGGCGCTCGGTCCGGACCCGGCGCTGACCGCGGTGCTGGCTGATCGGGTGGGCGAATCGCTCCGTGGGCCGGGTGGGTCGGGTCTGGGTGGGTCGGGGCTGCAGCCCGATGACGTCGTCCTGCTCGGGGCGGCCGGCTCGAGCGATCCGCGGGCGGTGGCCGACTGCGAGGCCGTGGCCGCTCAGCTCGCCGACCGGCTCGCCCACCCGGTGCGCGCCACCTACGGTTCGGCGGTCGAACCACGCCTGGGCGAAGCCGTACGGCAGGCGAGGGAGTCGGGTGCGGCCCGGGTGGTGGTGGCCACCTACCTGCTGGCGCCGGGCTGGTTCAACGACCTGGTGGGCCGCTGTGGCGCCGATGTGGTCACCGCACCCCTGCTGGGGGCCGATCGCGACCCGGACCCACGTCTGGTCGAGCTCGTCTGGCGGCGCTACCAAGGGCTGTGAGCCCGGCCGGGGCTGGTGCGCGTGTGGTTCATGGGGCACAATGGGGCCCAGTTGCTCCCGTGACGAGATTTGTCGGGGAAGGCGCATCTCGAGCCTGGGAGGAACCATGAGCAAGACCCGCGGCGTGCTGCACGTCCACTCCGCCCCTGGTGCCCTGTGCCCACATGTCGAATGGGCCATCGGGGGTGTCCTTGGCGTCCCCGTACGTCTCGACTGGACCGCACAGGCAGCCGAACCGAACACCCACCGCACCGAACTGGCGTGGAGCGGCCCGACCGGGACCGCGGCCCGCCTGGCGAGCTCCCTGCAGGGCTGGCAGCGGCTGCGGTTCGAGGTGACCGAGGAGGGTACGGCGGCGACCGAGTCGGTGCGTTACTCCTACACCCCGACCCTCGGCATCTTCCACGCCGTCACCGGCCTGCACGGCGACATCATGATCCCCGAGGACCGCATCAAGCATGCCGTGGTCACCGCCGCACTGGGAACCACCGACCTGGTCGACGCGTTGGACTCCCTGTTGGGCCGACCCTGGGACGACGAGCTGGAGGTGTTCCGCCATGCGGCGGAGGACGCTCCGGTGCGCTGGTTGCACCGGGTCGTGTGATCCACGGAACCGACCCACGGCCCGACCGGCAGGTGCTTGACCCGGACCCCTCGTCCGGGGGAACCTTGGGCAGGCTGTTGGGGGAGGAACACCATGGCAGGACGTCGCGCTGCGCTGTCGGGCGCCGTGCTGATCGTGTCCTGCCTGATCGCCCTGGTCATCAGTCCGGTGCAGGCGATGGCGGCCGCCGCCCGCGACCGTGAGCCCGACGCCGGTCGTACCAACTTCGTCGTGCTGGCCCCTGAGGACGCCGATCTCGGCGTGACCGAGCGCGCCGTGCGCCACGCCGGCGGACGGGTGCTGCAGTCCTGGGACGCGATCGGCGTGGTGGTGGCGACCTCCGGACACGACGACTTCGCCGACCGGGTCCGTGCCGAGCCCGGGGTGAGCGGTGCCGGAGCCACCCGCGACCTTGCCGCGGTCACCAAGCAGGACGTCGAGCCGGCCGACGAGGTCAGTGGCCTGGGCCGGGGCACCTCCGGTGGCGACGACCGCGACGAAGCCGACTTCGACCGCCAGTGGAACCTGCGCATGATCCGCGCCGACGCCGCCCACCGGATCACCGACGGGGACCGATCGGTGGTGGTCGGCATCCTCGACACCGGGATCGACCCCAGCCATCCCGATCTGGCCGACAACATCGATCCGGCCCTGTCGGTCGGCTGCACCGCCGACGGGATCCCCGATGGCCGGGTGGCTGCCTGGCAGGCCACCTCCTCGGGCCACGGCACCCACGTCGCCGGCATCGTCGGTGCGGTCCGCGACGGCGAGGGCATCGTGGGCATCGCCCCCAACGTCCGGCTCGCCTCGGTGAAGGTCGTCGACAACGACGGCTACATCTATCCCGAGTACGCCCTGTGCGGGATCCTGTGGGCCGCCGAGCACGAGATGGACGTCACCAACAACTCCTACCTGCTCGATCCGTGGACCCGCTGGTGCGGCTCCGACCCCGACCAGGCCGCGGTGCAGGACGCCATGCGTCGTGCCTTGTCCTACAGCGAGCGCCAACAGGTCGTCACGATCGCCTCGGCCGGCAACGACCGGGCCGACCTGACGCGTCCGTTGCTGGATCGGACCAGTCCGAGCAACGGAAACCCGGAGCTGCGACGCGTGGAGCCGGAGTGCCGACCCCTGCCCAGTGGCGCGCCCACGGTCGTCGCCGTCTCGGCGGTCGGCCCGACCGCGACGAAGGCGTACTACTCCAACTACGGCGCGGGTGCGATCGGCGTGACCGCCCCCGGTGGCGACGCCTGGCTGGACTGGCGGGCCGAGCGTCCGGTCGAGTCCGACACCATCTGGTCCACCGAGGCCGGCGGCGGGTACTCCTGGATGCAGGGCACCTCGATGGCCTCGCCCCACGTGGCCGGCGTGGTGGCCCTGATGCGCTCGGTCCACCCGGAGCTGACCGCCGCCGAGGTCCGGACCCGACTGCAGGATGACGCCCGTACGTTGGACTGTCCGACCAGCTACGACTTCAACGAGGACGGCCGCCCTGACGCGGTGTGCGAGGGCGGGGCCGGTGAGGGCTTCTACGGGGCCGGCCTGGTCGATGCCCTCGCCGCTGTCACGCGCTGATCCGCGGGGTCATCACCAACACCACCACCAGCCCCACCAGGGCGAGGATCCCTGCGGCCACCAGCACCGGGGTGAAGCCGAAGCCGCCGGCCAGGGCGATGCCGGTGCCGGCGAGGACCACCATCACGATGTTGCTGACGGTGGTGAGCCAGGTGAAGTCGGTGCCGGCCGACTCCCGACCACGACCCCGCAGCGGAGCCGGTCCCCGATCCGGTGCTGGATCCCGACCACTGGCAGGACTCGCTGCGGGCCACCTACCAGCAGGCCCGTGCCGCGTACCGCCGCCATCCCCGAGCCGTCCTGGTCAGCTTGGACGAGAAGGTCTCCGATCTGGGGGTGGACGTGCGACGCATCGACCTGGCCGAGCGGATGCTGCAGTTCGGGGTCGACATCGGGCTCACCCTCGAGCAGGCGATGGCGGTGCGTGGGAGCTTCCTGATCGACGTCTTCGGGTTCAGCCTGCTGGTCGACCATGCCTGGGACCGAGCACCCGAGTCGGTACGACCGATGCTCGCCCACCCGGTCCCGCAGATCTGGCTGGACGCCCATCCCGACCATCCGGCACCCCTGTCACGCCGGGCGGCCGAGCAGGTGGGTCCCACCAATGACGAGCAGTTCGACGCGATGGTCGAGCTGCGGATCCGTGCTGTCGAAGCGCTGTTGGGGGTCAGCTCGTGATGT
>DVLP01000302.1 GCA_018715445.1 Candidatus Avipropionibacterium avicola
CAACCAGGGCATCGACAAGTCCAAGGTGGTGGCTGCCGGCAAGGAGGTCGACCGCCTGCAGAGCTTCGGTGAGGTGGAGCGGATCACCAGCCGGGTGCTGCTGCTGGCCGGCGCCAAGGATGCCGGGGGAGTGGCGAGCGCCCAACGCCTCCACGACCGGATCGACGGGTCGGTCCTGCAGGTCATCGACGGCGCCGGTCATCTCGTCAACAAAGATGCGCCGGCCGCCTTCAACCAGGCCGTGGCCGACTTCCTGGGCTGAGCCGACCGGTTGGCGCTGCAGATCGTCCCGTACGACAGGATGCCCGTACGACAGACTGGGGAGCATGGACGGTGCGAAGCTGACGGTGAAGCAGTGGCGTGACGGGGCCGAGGTCGCCCCACCCGCTGATCCCGTCAAGGCCCTGCGGGAGCAGGGATCGCTGGTGTGGGTGGACCTGCTCGCGCCGACGCCCGAGGAGCTGGGCTCGATCGCCGAGCAGATCGGGTTGAACCCCCGTGCCGTGGAGGATGCCCTCGGTGAGGGGGAGCGTCCCAAGGCCGGCCGGTACGGCGAGCACCTCTTCCTGACCGTCGCCACCGTGCAGTTGGGCGACGATCGCAGCACCGTGGCACGGATCTCGGCCTTCGTGCTGCCCGACGGGTTGCTCACGGTGCGCCGCGACGAAGGTGTCGACCTGACGCCGATCGTGCAGGCCTGGCAGGACAATGCGGCGCTGCTGCGGTTCGGGACGATCGGGTTGGTGCACGGGTTGTTGGACGCCACCGTCGACGGACACTTCGATGTGATCCAGCAGCTCGACGACCGGGTCGAGGAGTTGGAGGACGTCCTGTTCGACCAGGGGCAGGGCCGTCACATCCAACACCGGGTGCACCGCCTGCGGCGCGACCTGGTCACCGTACGGCGGGTGGTCCTGCCGATGCGCGAGATCGTCGAGGCCGTGCTGCGCAACCGGACCGACGAGCATCGCCATCCCGAGCTCGACGGGTGGTTCGAGGACCTGCGCGACCACGTGCTGCGCAGTGCCGAGTGGACCGAGTCGTTGCGGGACATGGTCACCGCGATCTTCGAGACCAACCTGTCGCTGCAGGACGCCCACCTCAACGAGGTGATGAAGAAGCTGGCCGGTTGGGCTGCGGTGATCGCGGTGCCGACCGCCGTCACCGGCTGGTTCGGTCAGAACATCCCGTTCCCCGGGGAGGGGCAGCTGCTGGGCCTGGTGATCAGCGTGGTGCTGGTCCTGGGTGGGGCGCTCGGGATGTGGGCCCTGCTGAAACGGGCCGACTGGATCTGATCACCAACGTCCCCCGAGCTCGTCAACGCCCCCACGCCCCCCGAGCTCGTCGAGGGGTCCACACACTCCACGCCCCGAGCCCGTCGAGGGGTCCACGCACCCGACGTCCCCCGAGCCCGTCGAGGGGACAACGTCCCTACGCCCCCTGAGTTGCCGTGGTGCTGGCCCGCTCGGACCAGTCCCGCAGCAGCGCCCGCAGCTCGCCGTCATCGTCGCCGGTGAGGATCTCGACCGGGTGGGGCAGCGAGACGATCCCGAAGGCGATCCAGTACCACTCGGAGGCGGTCATCGTCAGCAGGGTGGTCCGTTCGGTCTCCTCGGCCAACTCACCCCACCGCCCGACCGATGGCGCGACCTCGGCGAGCGGGGCCGTCACCCGACAGGTGACCCGGTGCTCCTGCTCACCGCCGCGCAGCCCACGCCGTACGTACTCGACCGGGTCGTCACCGGGCACGGTCCGGGTGGCGACCGGGATGGTGCTCGAGACGACGTCGGCCATCCGGTCCAGCCGGAAGCTGCGCCAGTCGGCTCGTCCCAGGTCGTGGGCGACCAGGTACCACCGACGCCCGACCGGCACCAGGTGGTACGGCTCGACGCGGCGACGGGTGCGGTTCGCGTCCCGGGCCACATAGGCGAACTCGAGCCGTACGCCGTCGCGACAGGCCTGGGCGATGGTGGTGAGGGTCTCGAGCTCGACCGGTGGGGTGTCGCCGAGCTCGGGGGCGACGGTCGCCTCACTGACCGCGTTGACCCGGCGACGCAGGGGTTTCGGCAACACCTGGGTCACCTTGGCCAGCGCCCGGACCGGGGCATCGCCCAGCACGGCGGCCGCTCCCAGGGTGGCGGCGCGCAGCGCCACCACGATCGCGACGGCCTCCTCGGCGTCGACCACCAACGGCGGCATGGTCGCCCCGGCGGCGAGCTGGTAACCCCCGTCGGTGCCACGACTGGAACGGACCGGGTAGCCCAGGTCGCGGAGTCGGTCGATGTCACGGCGCAGGGTCCGGTCGGTCACACCGAGCCGGTCGGCGAGCTCGGGGCCGGGCCAGAACCGGTGGGTCTGCAGCAGGGTGAGCAGCCGCAAGGACCGCGACGTGGTGTTCGCCATGGGCCCACTCTGGCACGATCGCCCGACAGACTTAGATATGAAAACGATTGTCATCTGTATTAGAGTGTCGCCGGTCGGAGACGAGGAGGGCAGATGACCGGATGGACCTCAGCCGTCAGTGCTGGCCGGCCGGGCCGTGCACGGGCAGCAGACGGGGGAGCTGGTCGCACCGGACGGCGCGGTCGAGCAGGCCTGCGGACGGCACCGGTGGCCCTGCGGCGCAGCATCGCCTGCACCGTCCTCGGGGCGCTGCTGGTGGCGGTCGCCGTGGTGGCGCTCGGCAGCGGCCCGGTGGCGCTGTCCCCGTCCCGCGTGCTGGAGATCATCGGGCACGGCCTGGGCTGGGGCTCGGCGGAGGTCACCTCCGCTGAGTCGGCGGTCATCTGGCATGTGCGCATGCCACGGATCGTGATCGCGGCGCTCGTCGGAGCGGCGCTGGCCACCTCCGGGGTCGTCATGCAGGGCGTCTTCCGCAACCCGCTGGCAGAGCCAGGGGTGATCGGGGTCTCCGCCGGTGCCTCGGTCGGCGCGGTGACCGCGCTCTACTTCGGCCTCACCGCGATCAGCCGGTGGTTGCTGCCCGGATTGGCCTTCCTCGGCGCAATGATCGCGGTCACGCTGGTGTTCGCGGTCTCCCAGCTCGCGCGACGGCAGGTGACCGCGACACTGTTGCTGGTCGGGATCGCGGTGAATGCCTTCCTGGGTTCGATCATCTCGATCATGCTGGCCACCGCGACCACCGAGGAGGACCTGCGCTCGATCACCTTCTGGCTGCAGGGCGGTCTCGACGCCCGCACCTGGGACCACGTCGGGCTGGTGCTGGTCCCGATCCTGGCGGTCTGCGGGTTGTTGATGGTGTTCGGCCGCGACCTCAACGTGATGGTCCTCGGTGACGACCAGGGTCGGGCCACCGGTGTCGACGTCGCCCGCTCCCGGATCGTGATGATGGTGCTGGCCGCCTGCGTCACCGGGATCGCGGTCTCCGTGACCGGCACCATCTCCTTCGTCGGGATGGTGGTCCCGCACGCCCTGCGTCTGGTGTTGGGTCCGGACCACCGCGTCCTGCTGCCGGCCAGTGCCCTGGGCGGTGCGGCCTTCCTGGTGCTCGCCGATCTGGTGGCTCGGGCCGCCTTCGACCCGGTCAGCCTCCAGGTCGGGGTGGTGACCAGCATCATCGGCGCACCGGTGCTGTTGCTGTTCGTGATCCGCAACCGACGGACGGTGCTGTGATGACCCGGACGCGACCGCTGCTTGCCGTCGAACGGCTGGGGGTCGAGCTCGGCCATCGCCTCATCGTCGATGCCGTCGAGTTCTCCGTACGGGCAGGGGAGTTCGTCGGACTGCTCGGCCCGAACGGGGCCGGCAAGTCGACGGTGATGAAGGCTGCGGCCGGGCTGCTCCCAGTGCGCTCCGGACAGGTCAGGATCCTCGGGGCCGATGCCGCCGGCCTCACCGCGCGGCGACGGGCGCAACTGCTCGCGATGGTCCCGCAGAGCACCGACCTCGATTTCAGCTTCTCGGTCGGCGACATCGTCGCGATGGGCCGTCACCCCCATGTCGGTCGGTTCCGGGCCGAGACGGCGCAGGACCACCGGATCGTGCGCGAGGCCCTCGCCGAGGTCGGCATGGACGACTTCGCCGGTCGCGAGATCGGGAGCCTGTCCGGCGGTGAACGCCAACTGGTCTTCCTGGCCAAGGCCATCGCACAACAACCGCAGGTCCTGCTGCTCGACGAACCCACCAGTGCCCTCGACATCCGGCACCAGTTCGCCACCCTGTCGCTGGTCGGTGAGCTCGCCCGCCGCGGCCACGCCGTCCTGGCCGCCCTGCACGACCTCGACCTGGCCGCCCGCCACTGCGACCGGCTGCTGGTGATGCACCGCGGCCGACTGGTCGCCGACGGCACCCCCGGCGAAGTCGTCACGCCGGAGCTGCTCGCCCAGGTGTACGGGGTCCGTGCCGACGTCACCCACAGCCCCCTGACCGAACGACCGTCGGTCACCACCCTCGGTCTGCTCGACCTCGACGATTCCCATCCTGAAAGGACCTCCCGATGACTTCTGCCTCCCGACCTCCTGCTGCCCGACTCACGGCCTCCCGCCCACTGATGTCGGTGCACCGTCGGTCCCTGCTGACCGCGGCCCTGGCCACTTCCGCGCTGGCCTGGGGTGGCTGCAGCCGCTCATCCTCGTCCGACGCTGCCGCTCCCGGCGGTGCCGACCCGGTCGACGCCGCGGACGGCTACCCCCGCACGATCGACACGGCCGACGGGCCACTCACGCTCACACAGCAGGCGAGCGCGGTGGCCTGCCTGTCCAGTGATGTCGCCGATGTGATGCTCGCCCTGGTCGGACCCGAACGGATGCAGGTGGTCCCGCGGACCTGCACCCAGCCGTTCCACTCGGTGCACGCTGAGGCGGCTCGGACCGTCGAGCACGTCATCGAGGTCACCGGGGTCTCCGATCCCGAACAGATCCTGGGCTTCGCGCCGGACCTGGTGATGCTCACGACCCGCCACGAACGCGAGTCCGACGCCCGTGCCCAACTGGGCGAGGCCGGAGTGCCGATGCTGTCGATCACCAACGACTGGGACAGCCCGGAGGTGTTCGCCGAGAACGTCACGTTGCTCGGGGAGGTGCTGGGCGCCGAGGACGCGGCCACCGCCCTGGTCGCCGACCATCGCCGTCGCTGGGACGCGGTGGCCGAGCCGGTTGCTGACCGCCCCGACAGCGAACGGCCGGTCGTCGGCATGATCCGCACCCTGGGCGACAACCTGTGGATGACCGGACCCGGCACCATCGGCGACACCGCCGTCACGGCCGCCGGGGCCCGCACCCTGGCTGGCGAGCTCGGGCTCGACAAGGGCATCAAGCTCGACGTCGAACAGTTGGTGAAGGTCGACCCGGACGGACTGGTGC
>DVLP01000029.1 GCA_018715445.1 Candidatus Avipropionibacterium avicola
GTCCACCTCGTTGAGGATCACCGGGGTGAGTGCGTCGGTCAGGCCGTCACGGATCCCGTGTTCCGCGTCGGATCCAGTGGTCACCGCGAGCAGATCGACATCGCTGAAGCGATCCGCCGTGCCCGAGCCGAGGCTGCCGACCAGCCAGAGGGAGGAGATCCGCGGATCGGTCCGCAGCACCTCCACCGCCCGACGCGCCGTGGGCGCTCCGGGATGACCTTCGGGAAGCCTCGCGGCAAGGCGTTGCTCGGGGCTCACGTCCATGGCCGCAGCCTACCGAGACCACCACAGCACGTACGGCAGGATCGTCAGCACCACCCCGAGCACCAGCAGGGCGGTGTCGCTGCGCCGCCACGGCCCGAGCTCGGCCCAGCTGCGCCGGTCGGCGCCGTCGAAGCCGCGGGCGTCCATCGCGGTCGCCATCGCGGTGGCCTGCCGCATCGTGGCCACCAGGACGGCGAAGCTGACCGATCCCAGGTGGCGCAGTTGCGACACCGGTCCCCGGCCCGGCCCACCGCCGCGGGCCCGCCGGGTCCGTGAGACCTGACGCCAGGTCTCGGCCATCAGGTCGATGCGCTGCAGGGCCGCGGTCACAGCGATGACGCCGCGGGCCGGCAGCTTGAGCCGTTGCGCCAGTTGGTCGGCCAGCTCGGAGGGATCGACCAGGGGTGCGAGTGCCACCCCCGGCAGGGCCAGGACGCTGACCCGCAGACCCGCCGTGACCGCCACCACCAGGTCGCGATCGCCCACCAGCCAGGTCGACCAGCCGGTCGACAGCGCGGCCAGCAGCACCACCAGGTAGCGCAACCGTGGTCCGCTGCGTCCGGGCAGCACGACCAGCCCGATGCCCACCACGAGGGCGAGCATGACCACGCCGGTCAGCAGGTCGCGCACCGCGACGGCGGCCACCATCGCCAGGGCGGCCCACGCCAGCAGGAGCAGCGGATTGCTGCGTGCGAGCAGACCGGTCATCCGAACCTCCCGGTGAGTGCGACACGGGCATCGGCGGTGTCGATCACCGCTGGATCGTGGCTGGCGATCGCCACCGTGGCACCGGAGTCGGCCGCGCCACGCAGCCACCCGGTCACTGCGGCCCAGGTGTGGCGGTCCTGACCGACGGTGGGCTCGTCCGCGGCGATCAGTCCGGGCCGATGCGCCAGGGCGGCAGCCAGGGCCAGTCGACGCTGTTCGCCACCGGACAGGCGGTACGGATTCGCCTCGGCCAGGTGCGACAGCCGGAGCACCTCGAGCACCTGGTCGGTGTCGACGTGACGGCCGAGCCGAGCCGAGGTGAACTCGATCTCGTCGCGGACCCGACTGGTGAGGAAGCCGTGCTCAGCCGTCTGCGGCACCCACCCGACTTGCCGGGCGAGATCCAGCGATCCCAGTGTGTGCAGCGATCTCTCTGTGTGCGGCGATCTCTCTGTGTGCAGCGATCGGTCGAGCCCGCTGATGGTGCCCCGGGTGGGCGTCTGCAGCCCGGCCAGCACCGCGAGCACGGTCGACTTGCCCACGCCCGAGGCACCGGTGAGCGCCGTGAGGCTGGCCGAGGCCAGGTCGAGGTCGAGCCGGTCGACCGCAACGGTCGTGGTGGTGCCACGGATCCGGCGGCTGGTGAGCTCGACCCCCAGCTGTCGGACGGCGAGGCTCGGACCGGGCCCGTCAGGGGCGACCAGGTCGTCATGGATGCGACTCGGTGGTGGTGCCGGGATCCCCGGCAGCCAGATCCCGGCCGCGGTGAGCCGTTCACCGTGGTCGGCGACCAGGCGGCCCGGGTCGTCCAACTCGATGGTCGATCCGTCCTCGGCGAGCACCACGATCCGATCGAGCTCACCCAGCCAGGGGCCGATGTGGTGGTCGACGACCACCAGGGTCGTACGGCGATCCGCCACGCACTCCCCCACGGCGCGGCGGACCTGCTCGGCCTGGTCGGACTGCAACATCGAGGTGGCCTCGTCGAGCAACAGGATCGCCGGGTCGAGCGCCAGCGCGCCGGCCAGGGCCAGTCGCTGACGCTCGCCGCCGGACAGTGCCGAGGTCGGGTGGTCTGGGCCCTGCGTCAGGCCGACCCGGTCGAGCGACTCGTGGACCCGTGCCCAGATCTGCTCGCGGGCCAGTCCGACGTTCTCGGGACCGAAGGCGACGTCGCGCCCGATCCGGTCGGCCACGACGGCGGCCGCCGGGTCCTGCAGCACCATCCCGACCCGTCCCGAGGTCTCGACGCTGCCGTCCAGGTGACCCGGGACGGTCGCGCCGAGGATCCCGGCGATCGCGTGGAGCAGGGAGGACTTGCCGGCACCACTCGGTCCGACGACGCCGACCCGCTCCCCCTGCTCAATGGTCAGGTCGAGCCCGGACAGGACCGGACGGCGGCGACGCAGCGGCCGCCAGCCGAAGTCCCGCAGGCGGACCGCGACGCTCACGCCGCCTGACGATCGGCGAGTTCGCGTCCGACCTCGAAGGCGTCGAGCACCCCGGTCCGGGCCAGACCACGGACCAGGAGCCAGCCGAGGAGTCCGGAGGTCAGCACGCCGGAGACCACGAACAGGGCGAGATAGGCCACGACCGCCGCAGCAGCCCAGTCGGTGTAGTAGAACGCCCAGGAGTAGAGACCACCGAGCACGGCCGACGCCGCGGCCGCCGCCATCGCCGCCAGCACGCCGAAGCGGTGGAACAGCAGCACAGCAAGGACGATCTCGACACCAGCGCCCTGGATCGCACCGACGACCAGGTTCGACAGGCCCCAGCCGTTGCCCAGCAGGGCCTCCACCGACGCGGCCACCACCTCGGTGGCCATGGCGGCCCCGGGCTTGCGGACCACCAGTGCACCGACGACACCACCGAGCAACCACGGCCCGGTCAGCAGGCCGGCGATCGGGGGGAAGGCCACGGTCGCGACCGCACTGATCACGTGGTACAGCTGGCTCCATCCCCAGAACACCAGGCCGATCGCGACGCCCAGCATGGCGACGCTGACCAGGTCGACGGTGCGCCATCGGAACAGGCTCGTCCGACGGGTCGTCTCGTGAGTGCGGGTGGACGTGGACGTGTGCATGTCAACCATGCGCTGCAGCTCCCTTCGCCGGTGCTAACCGGAGCAGGTTCGAGGGTCTGCGGCTCAGTCCGCACTCTCAGCGCCCCTTCGACGGCGCTCCCCTGACAGGTGATTTCGCGCTCGATGCTACCCCGACGCTCACCGGCGTCGAAACACGGCCCTGGCCAGCTCGGCCAGTGAGACACCGGTGCGGCGCAGGCCCCGACCGAGGCGACCATCGGCCTGGTCCTGTTGGTACAGGGCGAGCTGGCGTCGCTGCTCGGGGACGAGGTGCATCGCCTTGGTCGCCAGCTCGGTCCGTACGGCCTCCAGCGCTCGGTCGTCCCAGACCTCGTCGAGGGCGTCCTTGGCCAGGGCCCACCAGTGGTCGTCGGGAAGCTCCATCAGGCGCAGGGCCGCCGCCAGGGCCGGCAGCTGTGCGTGGCGCAGCTCCTCGTCGAGTCGGTCGCGCAGCAGATCACTGATCCGGTCGAGGTCGGGCTCGGCGATCCGGGTCGCGGTCACGGCGTCGTCGAGCCCGTGGATCGCGTCGACGATCTCACCGTGGTCGAGATGGACGACCTCACGGTGGTGGTCGGCCAGGGTCACCAGGGCCGGGTTGGGTACGGCGTCGTGCTCGTCGTGGGCACGCTGCCACAGCTTGCGCACGCGGTGGTCATTGTCGATCCACGACCGCAGTTCGTCGTGCTCCACATCAATCTGGGCCAGCTCGGCCAGCGCCGAAATCATCGGGCGACCGCGACCGTGGTCCTCGGCCTCGGTGTTGCCCAGTCGGTGCACGATCTCCTCGGCCAACGAGTGCTCGATCCGACGACGACACCGTACCCAGACGATGAGCTCCTCCGGGTTCATGTCGTCACCGGTCCCGAGGAACAGCACCCAGGCCCGTTCCGGCAGGACCTCGGCGACCCGCTGCAGGTTGTCGCGCCGTTCCTCGTCCCCGGCAGCGAGGTGGGTCGGGAGACCGAGCCAGGCGGCGAGACGCTCACGGGCCTGCTCCCCCAACCCGGTGTCGTCGACCTCGCTCGCCAGCCCTGTCCAGACGCCACCCCGCAGCTCGTGCAGCGCGTCGAGATCATCGTCGTCGAAGCGTTGCAGCAGTTGCGGGGCGAGTAGGCGCAGCGCTGCGGTCCGTCCGGCCCACGGGCCGGGCGGCATCTGATCGGGGTGGTGGAGCCAGCGGTCGGCGGCACGGTCGATGACCTGCTCGAACAGCGGCGGAGCCGGGTGCAGTGGGCCCACCAGTCGCAGGTAGTCCACCAGGACGCTGTCGCTGCACCGCGCGGCGGTCTCGGCGATCAGGCCACCGATCTGCTCGGACTCGGCGTCGTCGGGCCACTCGATCTCTGGCGCGGCCTCGACCTCGCCCTCGGCGACGGCAGCCTCCCAGGTGGTGATCGCCGCCGCCTCGACGGCCGTCAGCTCCAGCAGCGCGCGGGCAAGGGTGCGAGCTGCCCCTGCCGCTTCGGCCCCGTGGACCGCGATGAGCGCGTCGACGACAGGGACGACCAGTCCCGGCCCGGGGTCGTGGGCCCGTAGCACCAAGGCAGCGAGGGCATCGGCATGCCCGTCGAGTTCGTCGCCGCCGACTCGGGCCAGTCCGGCCAGCACACGACAGGCGGCTGAGGCTTGTTGCACGGTGGTCGTCTCGGCGTCCTCGGTCAGGGCTTCGACCGCTCGCGCGGCGGTGGCCGAGTCCACGCGTCGTGCCCAGGTCCGGCTGAGACGGACCGCGTCCAGCGCCGCAGGCAGGTCCTCATCGGGCGCGCTGGTGAACCACTGCGCGTGGCGGCGGGCGGCTTCGGTGACCACGACCGACGAATGGGTACGGGTCTCGAGGTCGAGCACGTGGGCGTCCAGGTCGTCACTGTGCGAGCTGTCCCACTCCGGGGTGAGCTCGGTGTGGATGCCGAACACCGTGCTGGTCCGTCGGTCGGGTTCGACCGAGGGCAGGCTGAACTCCAGCCCCCAGGCCTCGTCCTCGGTGAGCAGCTGGCACAGTGCGGCCACGACGCGGGCGCTGCGACGCAGGTCGCTGTACCTGAGCGCGAGCCGGCGGCGCCGGGCCACGGCATCGTCCAGCATGGTCAGCACGGCCGGCAGCGCGGGCTCGGCCCAGGGTTCGGCCAACAGGAAGAATCGCAGTCGGTCCGGATTCATCGCCCCGGGGTGTTCGCCGAGGCCGTCCCACAGCGCGACGTCACTCTGATCGGGGTCGCCCAGCGGCCAGTGGCTCGAGAAGAAGGCCTGGGCAGGGTCCCACGGACCAGCCTCGGTCGGTTCGAGGACCACCGTGGTGATCCACTCGCCGTCGGAGGTCGGGGTGCCACGGCTCAGGTAGTGCCGGCCGTCGCGGACCCGATGGCTGAAGCTGGGCTGACCGGTGGGACGATCGGTACCGGTGAAGCCGGGGACAGGGTGGTCACGGGTGTCACGGACCGCGGCATCGTCGGCAGCACCGATCCCCTCCGATCGAGCCGCCAGGCGTACGTTCTCGGCGTCGACGGGCTCATCCCCGTGACGCGAGTCGTGGTGGACCAGGATCTCCACGGGTGCGCACCTGTCTGACACGTTTCGTGAACGGACGCCGCGGCATCCTCGGACACCGGCAGACTACCAACTGTCGTGCACGGAGCCTTGCTTCCCACTATTCAGCCGTGAAAAAGGTCCTGAAATGCGTTGAGGGTGGCCACCCGCAGGTGGTCACCCTCAACACTGTGTGTTTGTCCGGCAGCGTCCTAGTCTCCCACACACTCTCGTGTGCAGTACCATCGGCGCTGAGAGGCTTAACTTCCGGGT
>DVLP01000303.1 GCA_018715445.1 Candidatus Avipropionibacterium avicola
CCACGCCGAGTTCGACTCCGAGATCACCCCCGAGAAGGCGACCGAGCTGCTCGCCCAGGCTCCCGGCGTCGAGCTGTCCGACATCCCGACCCCGCTGGACGCGGCCGGTCAGGACCCCTCGTACGTCGGTCGGATCCGTGCCGACCAGTCGGCGCCCGAGGGCCGTGGCCTGGTGCTGTTCGTGGCCTGCGACAACCTGCGCAAGGGTGCCGCGCTCAACGCCGTCCAGATCGCCGAACTGCTCGCCCAGGGTTGAGCTGAGATGAGCCCGGACACCACCTCCGCGACCCCGTCGCTGGCCCTGCTCGGGGCCGGTGTGATGGGGGAGACCATCCTGTCCGGGCTCATCGCCAGCGGCTGGCCGACGGACCGGTTGACCGCAACCGACACCCGGCCGGAACGCCGCGACGAACTGACCGAGCGGTACGGCATCACGATGGCCGACAACCGCTCGGCCGCCGCTGCCGCCCGGGTCGTCGTGCTCGTCGTCAAGCCGCAACAGATCGTCGATGTCCTCGACGAGATCGCCCCGGTGCTGGCTCAGGGGACCGTGGTGATCTCGATCGCGGCCGGTGTCCCGATCGAGCTGATCGAGTCCCGGCTGCCTGACCACGCCGCGGTCATCCGGGTCATGCCCAACACCCCGGCGCAGGTCGGGCGGGGCATGTCGGTCATCTCCGGTGGTGCCCGCGCCACCGCAGCCGACCTCGAACTCGCCGAGACGGTGATGAGAGCGACCGGAGAGGTGCTCACCCTGCCCGAGTCCCACCAGGACTCGATCACCGCGATCTCCGGCTCGGGGCCGGCCTACATCTTCTATGTGGTCGAGGCGATGATCGAGGCCGGTGTCCACCTCGGGGTGCCGCGCGATGTCGCCACCACCCTCACGGTCGAGACCCTGTACGGCTCGGCTTCACTCCTCAAATCGACCGGTGAACACCCGAGCATCCTGCGTGAGCGCGTCACCTCGCCGGGCGGCACCACCTCCGCGGCCCTGCGCACCCTGGACGACCATCACGTCCGCGCGGCGTTCATCGCCGCGATGGATGCCTGTCGCAACCGCAGCGTCGAGCTCGCCGAATCCGTACGGGAGCAGTATCGGTGACTGCGCAGACCCGCCCCGCTTGGATCGTCCCTGAGAAGCGGTACGACTTCGGGCGCAACCACCCGATGGCCCCGGACCGGGTTCGCAACACGATGGTGCTGGCCGGTGCCCTGGGGATCCTCGACCGGTACGACCCGGTCGAGCCGGAGCCGGTCGACGAGGAGCTGCTGGGCCGGGTCCATGACCCCGACTACATCGCTGCCGTGCGCAGCGGCGAGCCACACCCCGAGTACGGCATCGGCACGACCGACAACCCGGTCGTGCCCGACATGCACCAGATCGCCGGCAATGTCGTCGCCGGCACCGTGGCGGCCGCCCGCCAGATCTGGCAGCAGGGCCGTACCCGGGCCGTCAACATCGCCGGTGGGCTGCACCATGCGATGCCGGGCCGCAGCAGCGGGTTCTGCATCTACAACGACATCGCCTGCGGCATCCAGTGGATGCTGGACCACGGCTGTGAGCGGGTGGCCTACATCGACGTCGACGCCCACCACGGCGACGGCGTCCAGGCCGCCTTCAACGACGACCCGCGCGTACTGACGATCAGCCTGCACCAGAACCCGCTGGAGCTGTTCCCCGGCACCGGCTTCGCCACCGAGACCGGCGGCCCCGAGGCGACCGGCAGCGCGATCAACCTGGCCCTGCCCCGTGACACCGGAGATGCCGGTTGGTTACGGGCCTTCGACGCCGTGGTGCCCGAGGCGCTGGTCGCCTTCCGGCCGCAGGTGCTGGTCAGCCAGCACGGCTGCGACTCCCATCGTGACGACCCGTTGACCGACCTCACCCTCAGTGTGGACGGGCAGCGGGCCTCGTACCAGATCATCAGCGACCTGGCCGACGATCTCTGCGACGGGCGTTGGCTCGCCCTCGGCGGTGGCGGCTACTCCGTCCAGTCGGTGGTCCCGCGGGCCTGGACCCACCTGCTGGGCATCGTCGCGCGGGAGCCCATCGAGCCGTCCGTGGCGGTCCCGCAGCAGGTCCGTGACGAGCTCGCCGGCGTGCTGCCGTCCACGATGGGCGACCTCGGCCGTTCGGTGGTCTGGACCTCGGTCCGGTCCGGCTGGGACCCGGCGAGCCGCATCGACCAGGCCATCCTCGCGACCCGTCGCGCAGTGTTTCCCGACCTCGGTCTGGACCCCGAGTTCTGAGTCGTCCGGCGTGTCGTACGGCCACCGGATCGAGGGTCTGCGATCATGCCGCACTTCCCCAAACCGGTGATTTCCGCCTAAGCTGCATGCGAGGTGCGTACGGCCAGAGGGGAAGCTGGCACGATGTCCGTACCCAGTGAGGATGAGCCAGGATGCCTGCAGAGCCGACGGAGGACCCGTCGCGAGCCCAGTACGAACGAGCCCAGTCCGAGCGGTCGCTCGGGTCGTTCGACGGGGTGAAGTTCCTGACCGTCGCCGAGGTCGCGACCCTGATGCGGGTGTCGAAGATGTCGGTCTACCGGATGATCCACGGCGGTGAGCTGGACGCGGTCCGCTTCGGCCGCAACTTCCGGGTGCCCGAGTCCGCAGTGCATGACTATCTGCGCAGTTCGTTCTACGACGTGGGCTGACCCCGTCACCCACCGGTTTCGGCCAAGGCGGCCGGGTCCGGTAGCATGAGCCTGTTCGAGGTCGCGCCGTGATGCGGTGACGACCGACACTGTCTGAGGAGTTCCACACGTGGGTTCGGTCATCAAGAAGCGTCGCAAGCGCATGGCGAAGAAGAAGCACCGCAAGCTGCTGAAGCGGACGCGTATCCAGCGTCGTCGCGCTGGGAAGTGAGTGACGCGGCGGTCCTGGTCACCGGGGTCGCCCGGGAGCTGGGAGCCGCCTTCGCCCGTGACCTCGCCGCCACCGGTGCCGAGGTCATCGGGGTCGACCGGACACCACCGCGCCATGACATCGGTCTGGCGCGTTTCGTCCGCACCGACATCACCAGCCCCGCCATCACGCGCCTGGTCCGCGACACCGCGGTCGGGACGGTCGTCCATCTCGGTCTGGTCTCGGCCAGCGGGACCGGACACTCCCGTACGGCGGCCAAGGAGATCAACATCGTCGGGGCGATGCAGTTGTTCGCCGCCTGCCAGCAGTCACCGACGGTGCGCAAGCTCGTCCTGCAGTCCTCGATCAATGTGTACGGGGCCTCGCCCCAGGGTCCGGCCCGCTTCACCGAGGACATGTCCAGCCGCCACCAGCCCGGCTCCGGGCTGGGCAAGGATGCGGTCGAGGTCGAGACCTATGCCCGTGGACTGGCGCGGCGTCGCCCCGACTGCGTGGTGACGACCCTGCGGTTGGCGAACCTGCTGGGGGCCGGCCACCAGTCCCAGATCGCACGGTGGCTCAGCCTTCCGGTGGTGCCCCGCGTGCTGGGTTTCGACGCCCGCCTGCAGTTCCTGCACCCCGAGGACGCGGTGGCCGCCCTGCGCCTGGTCACCGAGCGTGACATCCCCGGCACCTTCAACGTGGCTGCCGCCGACATCGTCACCCTGTCCCAGATGGTGGGGCTGCTGGGTCGACCGACCGTCGGGGTCGCCGCCCCCACCCTGCCGCTGCTGCTGGGGACGTTGCGCCGCCTCGGGATCACCGGCTTCACCCGCGACGAGATCGCCGCCCTCACCCATGGCCGGGCGATGGACGTCAGCCGTTTCGCCGACGCCGGGTTCACCCCGCAGTGGTCCACCGCCGACCTGGTCGCCGACTTCGCCGCCGAGCTCGACCCGGGGCCGCTGCACCCCGACCGGGTCCGCGACGGTGTGGAGCGACTCTCCGGTCTGGTCCACGGATTCGCCCCGGGGAGACGGCCATGACCGGACCTGACACCTCCCGCCTCGGTGAGCGCGGTCAAGCCTTCGTGGCCCAACTGCTCGAGCTCGGCCGACATCTGGGTGCGCAGTGGTCGATGGGGCTCGACCAGCTCGGTGACTACGCCCGTGACCGGCTGAGCGGGGACTACCCCGTCGACGAGTTCGGCCACGACCCGGAGTTCACCGAGACGGTGTGGCTCCCGGTCGCCCGGGCCCTGGCCCTGAACTGGTTCCGCTGCGAGACCCGCGGCAGTGAGCGCCTGCCCGCCGACGGACCGGTGATGCTGGTCGCCAACCATGCCGGATCCCTGCCCCTGGACGGGCTCGTGCTGCAGGCGATGGTGCGCGAGGAGATCGGCCGCTGGCCGCGGATGCTGGGCGCCGACCTGGTCTTCCGTACGCCCTTCGTCGGCACCTTCGCCCGCCGGATCGGGACCACCCTGGCCTGCCAGCCCGATGCGGCACGCCTGCTCGCGGCCGGCAACATGGTCTCGGTCTTCCCCGAAGGCTTCAAGGGCCTGGGCAAGCGGTACGCCCACCGCTACAAGTTGCAGCGCTTCGGTCGCGGTGGCTTCGTGGCGACCGCGATCGCGGCCGGGGTGCCGATCGTGCCGGTCTCGATCGTCGGCTCGGAGGAGATCTACCCCAACCTGGCCGATGTGCCCTTCCTGGCGCGGGCCCTCGGGTTGCCGTACTTCCCGCTCACCCCGACCTTCCCGTGGCTCGGCCCGCTCGGTGCGGTGCCGCTGCCGTCGAAGTGGTTGATCGGGTTCGGGACGCCGATCCGCACCGATCAGCTCGAGCCGGGCGCCGCCGAGGACCCGATGACGGTCTTCGGGGTCACCGACCAGGTCCGCGAGTCGATCCAGCACTCGCTCTATGCCCTGCTCGCCGAGCGGGGCCCCGCCTTCCGTACCGACCGCTGAGGTCGGTTCCCGGAGGGCAGTCCTCGGAGGGCGACGGGCTCAGGACGGGCCGCCGGTCGAGGCGCGGACCACCAGCTCCGGGGTGAAGACCTCATGGCGGTGGACGTGACCATCGGCCTCCTGGCCGAGCAGCTCCACCGCGGTGCGGCCCAGCTCCTCGCGGGGTTGGCGCACCGAGGTCAGCGGCACCGCGGCACCGGCAGCGAAGTCGATGTCGTCGTGGCCGGCGATCGCCAACTCGTCGGGGACGGCGATGCCGTGGCTGACCGCGTACTGCAGCAGTCCCAGCGCCAGCAGGTCGTTGGCGCAGTACGCGGCACTGACCGGTGCGGGACCGGCGGCCCGGACCTCGTCCCCGCAGAGCCAGCCGGCATCGATCGACATCGGCGAGGCCGGCACCAGCACCAGGGAGTCGTCGCCCAGGCCGGCGGCGATGATCGCCTCCCGGGCCCCCTGCAGTCGGTCGGCGACCTGGCCGTGGGAGTCCGGGTCCCCGACGAAGGCGATGCGACGATGCCCCCGTTCGATCAGGTGCTCCACCGCGAGGCGTCCGCCAGCGACGTCGTCGATCGACACCGAGCAGTAGGCCTGACCCTCTGCCGGTCGGTCGACCACGACCACCCCGACGCCCTGGCGCTGCAGGGCGGCCAACTCCTCGTCCGGCACCCGGTGGACCGGGGTCAGCAACACCCCCTGGACCCGCAACTGGCCGAGCAGGCGCAGGTGGTCCACCTCGAACTCGGCGCTGCCGTCACTGCTGCACAGCACCAGGGCCTGGGAGTGGGGTCGTGCCGCCTCTCGTGCCCCGCGGGCCACGTCGGTGAAGAACGGGTTGTCGGTGCTGGGCACCAGGTAGGACAGCACGCGGCTCTGCCCGGCGCGAAGCTGGCGGGCCGACTCGTTGCGGACGAACCCGAGGTCGGCGATCGCCTGCTGGACCCGTTCGCGGGTCTCGTCGCGGACCCGGTCGGGATGGTTCAGCACGTTCGACACCGTCCCCAGGGACACGCCCGCCCTCCGAGCGACATCCTTGACGCTCGCTGACGTCGTCATCGCCTTGCCTCCCTGAGCCGGTTGATCATCGAGACCACACCGAGGGTCGTCACACCCCCTGCAGCACCGGCGACACCGTATCCGACCCACCGCCGCGCCACTCGGAAGTCCCGGATCGGCCACCCCTGGCGCCGGGCCTGCGACCGTAGGGCGCGATCCGGGTTCACCGCGAACGGTTGGCCGACCAGCTTGAGCAGGGGCAGGTCGTTGTGGGAGTCGGAGTACGCCGCCGAGCGTCGCAGGTCGATGCCACGCTCGCGGGCCAGATCGGCGACCGCAGCCGCCTTGTCCGGACCGTGCAGCAGCCGCCCCTCGAGTCGACCGGTGTAGTGACCCTCGGCCTGCTCGGCGCGGGTCCCCAGCGCTCCGGTGAAGCCGAGGCGTTCGGCGATCACCCGGGCCACCTCCTGTGGTGCAGCGGTCACCAGCCACACCTCCTCGGCCGAGGCCTGATGGCCCTGGGCCAGCGACACCGTGCCCGGCCACAGCCGATCGGCGATCAATTCGTCGTAGATCTCGTCGGTCGCCTGGGCGACCTCGCGCACCGTCATCCCGGCAATGATCGACAGCAGCGACTCCCGGGCCAGGTCCATGTGCCGGGCCCGCTCACCGGCGATCCGGTAGACGAGGTGGTACCACAGCCCGCGCAGGATCAACGTCGTGGTCAGGATCCCCCTGGCGTGCAGCCCCTTGGCCAGCAGATAGACCGAGGCTCCGCGCACCAGAGTGTTGTCCAGGTCGAAGAAAGCGGCGGTACGGCCCGCCCCGGACTCACTCGTGCCCGATTCACTCACGCCCGACTCACTCATGACCCTGCTCCGCGGCCCGACTCGAGGGCGTGACGCAGTCGCTCCGGATCCACCCGCCAGTAGTCGTGGCGGCGACCGTCGACGAAGGTCACCGGGACCTGGTCGGTGTAGTCCTCGCGCAGCTGGGGATCGGTGTCGATGTCGACCAGCCGTACCCCGGTCCCGAACGATGCCGCCACCTCGCGAGCCGTCTGGACCGCCACCTCACACAGGTGGCACTGCTGCCGTACGTAGATCGTCACCCGGTCGTTCACCCGTCCGATCCTGTCACGTCCGGTGCCGCGCCGCACCCGCGTCCGTACCCGCACTCCGAGGCCCCGAAGTGAGGCTCGCTTGGTTTGTGCACTTGTTCACAAGCTCATACAGTTGGGAGCGGCCACCGGGCCGGGCGCCGCCACACCGGTGGGCGGGGCACATTCCAGTGCGGCGGCTCCAAGGAAGCGTGAGGTCGTCCAGCGTGTCTGTCGAGAAGCCGGCCCGACTCGCCACGGGCGAGCCGACGGTGTCGGCCGCAGTGCTCGCAACGCCGCCCTCGCGAGGGATTCCCGAGGCCACCATTGCCCGACTGCCCGGCTACCTCCGCGCCCTCAACGAACTCTCCGATTCCGGCGTGGCGACCATCAGCTCCGGCGAGCTCGCCGAGACCGCCGGGGTCAACTCCGCCCAACTGCGCAAGGACCTGTCGCACCTCGGCTCGTACGGCACCCGCGGGGTCGGTTACGACGTCGAGTTCCTCCGGTTCCAGATCGGGCGCGAGATCGGGGCGGCCACCGACTGGCCCGTCGTCCTGGTCGGGGTCGGCAACCTCGGTACGGCCCTGGCCCGCAGCGCCGACTTCGGGGCCCGCGGCGGTTTCCGCATCGTGGCCCTGGTCGATGTGAACCCCACCGTGATCGGGACCCGGATCGGCGGGATCACCGTCACCGCGCAGGCCGACCTGGCCCGCACCGTGCACGACACCGGTGCGGTGATCGGGGTCATCACGACCCCGGACTGGGCGGCCCAGGAGGTCTGCGACGTCCTGATCGAGTGCGGCATCACCAGCATCCTCAACTTCAGTTCCACCGTCCTGACCTCGCCGGACACCATCGCGGTCCGCAAGGTCGACCTCGGCCAGGAGCTGCAGATCCTCGCCTACCACGAGCAGCGCAAGCTGGACGCGGTGCGACGACAGCAGCGCGACGCCGTACACCCGAACCCGACACTGCCTGCCACCCGGAGGTCTGTGAGATGAGCCTGTTCGCTCTCAGCCTGTCCCATCGCACCGCCAGCCTGGACACCCTGGCCGCCGCCTCGTTGAGTCCGGACGCGGCGATCAAGCTGTGCCATGCCCTGGTCGCCAGCGATCACATCGGTGAGGTCACCGTGATGTCGACCTGCAACCGGGTCGAGGTCTACGCCGAGGCCGACCGCTTCCACGCGGCCCTGTCGGACGTGGTCGCGGCGATGAGCCAGGTCAGTGGGCTGTCGATGGCCGAGCTGCAGCAGTCCTGCGGGGTCCACTACGACGAAGGGGTGGTGGCCCATGCCTTCGCGGTGGCCGCCGGCCTCGACTCGGTCGTCCCCGGTGAGGACCAGGTGCTCGGACAGTTCCGTGAGGCGCTGGCGCTGGGTCAGTCCGCCGGGACGGTCGGCACGGCCCTCAATGCGTTGTTCCAGCACGGAATCCGGGTCGGCAAGCGGGTCCGCGCCGAGACCGAGATCGGTCGGGCCGGACGCTCCCTGGTCGATGCCGCCATGGTCCAGCTGGCGGAGCGGACCGGATCGGTGTCCGGACGCCGGGTCGTGGTGCTGGGGGCCGGGCAGATGGCCTCGGCCGCCGCTCGTGCCGCCTCCGAGGCCGGGGCCCGGGTGACGGTGGTCAACCGCACCACCGCCAAGGCCGACCGGTTGGCCGCCGAACTGGCGGGGGCGACCTCCGCACCGTGGTCGACCTGGCGTGACCAGCTGGGCGCTGCCGATGTCGTGATCACCTGCACCGGAGCGGCCGAGATCCTGATCGAGGTCGACGACCTGACCGATTCGCCGGTGACCGCGTTGGTCGACCTGGCGATGCCACCGGACATCGCGGCCGACGTCGCGGACCTGCCCGGACGCCACCTGGTCAACCTGGAGACCCTGCGCGTCGCGGCCCCGCAGGCCTCCTCGGTGATCGGGGTGGTCGAGGCCCGTCAGCTGGTCGCCGAGGAGATCTCGGCCTACACCCTTGATCGTCGGGCGCGCAGCGTCACGCCGACCGTGGTCGCCCTGCGGGCGATGGCCGACGAGGTGGTGTCGGCCGAGCTCGACCGGCTCGACACCCGCCTGGCCGACGTCGACGAGGCCGTCCGCGACGAGGTTCGCCGCACCGTCCACCGGGTCGCCCACAAGTTGTTGCACTCGCCGACCGTGCGGGTCCAGGAGTACGCCGGGGACACCTCGGTCGACTACGCGGCCGCGCTGCGGGCACTGTTCGCCCTGGAGCAGTCCGAGGTCGACGCCGTGATGTCACCGAAGGTCCACTGAACGAGGAGGAGGTGTCGTGATGGTGGTGCGGATCGGCGCCCGTCCGTCGCCGTTGTCGATGGCCCAGACCGGCCATGTGGCAGCGATGCTGGCCGACCGGGGGATCGACAGCGAGCTCGTACCGGTCACCACCGACGGTGACACCGACCGCCGGCACCTGACCGAGATCGGTGGCACCGGGGTCTTCGCCCAAGCGCTGCGAGCCCGCCTCGCCGCCGGTGACGTCGACCTGGCCGTCCACTCGGCCAAGGACCTGCCGACCGCCCCGGCCCCGGGACTGGTGGTCGCGGCCCATCCCGTACGGGAGGATTCCGCTGACGTACTGGTCGGGCGCCGGCTGGCCGATCTGGCCGACGGGGTACGGATCGGCACCGGCTCCCCGCGACGCCAGAGCCAGCTCCAGGCCTGGGCCGGCGAGCAGGGGATCGGTGTCGAGGTGGTCCCGATCCGCGGCAATGTCGGCACCCGGCTGGACCTGGTGCGCCGCGGCGAGGTCGATGCCGTGGTGCTGGCCGCGGCCGGTCTGCGACGGCTCGGCCTGTTCGCTGAGAGCACAGCGACCGTCGAAGGCCTGGTGGCCGAGACCTTGGCCGACGAGGTCATGTTGCCGGCCCCGGCCCAGGGTGCGTTGGCCCTCGAAGTCGTCGAGGGCAATGACGAGATCCTCAAGCTGGTCAGGGAAATCGACGATCCGGTGACCTCGGCCTGTGTGGCCGCCGAACGGGCCCTGTTGGCTCGGCTGGAGGCCGGCTGCATGGCTCCGGTGGGTGCGGTGGCACGTCCTGTCGACCCGTGTGGTAATGGCCCCGATTTGACTATGGCCGCCGTAATTGGGAGAACCGTAGGTGACCGATCGGATCACACCGGTCGGATCCAGGTGCTCCGGGTGACCGGACAGGGGCCGATCGCCGATGCGGCCGACCTGGGGATCCGACTGGCAGACGAGCTGCTCGACCGCCTCGATGGGCAGTCCGTGCGCGATCCGGGCGGCCGCGAGCACGGGACGCAGGATTGGCAACAACAGAACTGAAGACCGGTAACACCCGAGACACCTCGGCCACCCGATCTGCCCACCACGTGAAGAACTGAGAGACGGCTGTGACATCGACTTCGGTCCCCAGGACCACCAAGGCGCAGGGCCCGGTCATGCCGGTGACCAAGGGCCGGGTCATCTATGTCGGCACCGGACCCGGGGACCCTGAGCTGTTGACCCTGGGTGCGGTCTCTGCGTTGGCCGAGGCCGACACGATCGTGCTGGACGAGGAGTCACTGGCCGAGTTCCTGGCGCATCCGGCCGTCCGTCTGGCCGAAGGTGTGCGCGTCGTCACTCTCGGCGTCAACGACAAGGGACGCCCGCTGCCGCCGTCGGCGCGGGCCCGGACCACGTTGCGCCATGCCGAGGCCGGCACCCGCGTCGTCCGCCTGGTCGCCGGTGACCCCTTCCTCGACGCCGGGGTCGCCGACGAGGCCGCGGCCTGCGTCCGGGCCGGGATCGAGTTCGAGGTCGTGCCCGGTGTCTCGCAGCTGACCGCCGTCCCGGAGTTCGCGGGGGTGCCGCTGCAGCAGCCCGGTGGCGTCCACGTGGTCTCGGCGATGGACGGGCGGTTTGCGAAGGCCCAGGTCTCGCAGTGGGCCGAGACCCCGGTCGTGGCGGTCACCACCCGGGCCGGCGCCGTGACCGATCTGGTCCGGACCGCCCTGTCGGTGGGACGGCCCGAGGACGATCCGGTGATCGTCACCACCCGCGGCGGGCAGATCCGTCAGCACAGCTGGTCGACCAGCCTGGTCCGGCTGGAGACCGACCGGATCGTCGCCGCCCTCGACCCGGAGGACACCGTGCAGCTCATGTTGGGCGTGAGCGA
>DVLP01000304.1 GCA_018715445.1 Candidatus Avipropionibacterium avicola
GCGGTGAGGATCGGTTCGCGCTGACCGCCGACGTGGACGACATCGGTGCCGTCCACGGTGAGCTGGGTGGCGTGGCACTGCAGCGCCTCGGTCACCGCCGGCAGGCGTCCCGGCAGGTCGTACCACTCCACACCGGGGCCCTGCTCGTCGACGACCTCGGCGAAGGGCACGCCGGTCACGCCCGCGGCAGCAACGGCAACCTCGTGCATCCGTACGTGGTCAGGATGTCCGTAGCCACCGTCGGCGGCATAGCTGACCACCAGATCAACACCCAGGTGCTCGATGAGCGCCACCAGGTCCGCGGCGGGTTCCTCCGGATCGGCCGCGGTGAAGCTGGTCCGATCACTCGTGTCAGCAGGGCCCGCCAGCCCGGGCCGGATCCACTGCATGCCGGAGTCGCGATAACGCCGTGGCTCCCGACCGGCAGCACGAGCCGGAGGCGTGCCGAGCCATTGCCGCGAGGACAGCCCCAGGGCCTGCACCGCACCGGCCAGTTCCCGGTCGCGGACGATCTCCAGCTCGGCGCTGCCCTGCTGTGCATACGAGGATCCGGGCACCACCTCGCCGGCCTCACCGCGGGTCGCGGTGACCAGGTGGCAGGCAATCCCGCGCGCACCCAGCTCGGCGATCAGCACCCCGGTCGCCAGTGTCTCGTCGTCGGGATGGGCATGGGCAAACAGGACGGAGCCGACTCCGTCGAGGACGCGTGCAGTCATGAGACCTCCAACAGGTCGCGGTAGAGCACCGCGAGTCGTTCGGCGGATCGACGCCACGTCAGCTGGGTGGCGAACTCCCTGGCCTGACGTCCCAGACGGGAGCGGGTGTCCTCGTCGCCGAGCAGCTCGCCCAGCACCGCGGCCCACGCCTCGGGATCGTGGCTGTCGACCAGCCGTCCGGTGATCTGGTCGCGGACGGACTCTTCCAACCCGCCCGAGCCCCGGGTTGCCACCACCGGTACGCCGCTGGCGGCCGCTTCCAGCGCGATCAGTCCGAAGGTCTCCGAGTACGACGGCACCACCGCGGCCGCTGCACCACGCAGCAACTCGGCCAGCTCCTCACGCGCCAGCGAGCCCACGAAGACGACATGCTCAGCCAGCCCGTGTTCGGCCACCAGGTCACGCAGCGTCTGGGCGTAGCGCGGGAAGTCCGGTGATCCGTCGCCGGCCAGCACCAATCGTGGCCGCTGCTCGACCGGCATCGCCGCCAGGGCCTTCACCACGACATCGGGGGCCTTCAACGGCTGCAGCCGCGCTGCGAAGACCAGGTACGGCTGGATCCCGTCCGGCGCGACCGACTCACCCCACGGTGACTCGCCACTGCGCAGCGGTCGGAACACCTCCGAGTCCACCCCGGGCAACACCACGGCCACACGGTCGGCGGGGGCACCGCAGCGCTCGATGATCGTGGACCGTTCGGCATCGCTGACCGCCACCAGCAGGTCGGACTGCTGAGCGGCCAGTGCCTCCCCCTCGACCCGACCGGGCGACTCCGGAGGCTCGCCCTCACTGAGCGGCAGCCCGACCTTCTGCGCGGCGATCGAGTGGTACGACTGCACGTGGGGCACGCCCCACTGCTGAGCAACCGGCAACGCCGCCACCCCTGACATCCAGTGCTGCGAGTGCACCAGGTCGTACGGCGCGCGTCCGTCCGGGCGTGGGGCCAGGGCCGCCAGGCGTTGGCTGAAGACGGGGATCAGGGCTTCCTGGGCACTCTTGGCGACGATCTCGGTCGGTCCGGCCGTGACCTGACGCAGCGTCAGGCCGGGAGCCAGCTCGGTCACCTCGTCCAGGTCAGGATCGGACCTGCGAGTGATCAGCTCAACCTGGAACCCGAGCCCGACCAGCTCGCGGGCCTGGTGGAGCTCGACGACATTCATCCCACCGGCGTCACCGGTGCCGGGTACGGCGGTCGGCGACGTGTGCAGGGACACGAACGCGATCCTCGGTTGCTCCATGGCACCATTCAACCAGTTGAAATTTCTATCGTCAGATGGGCCCGCCATGCACCAGACCATCCTCCCGCCCCGACTCACGGCAGGCGACACCGTACGAGTGGTCGCTCCTGCCCGCTCCCGGGCCCTGATCATGGAGCACGACAACACGCGCTGGATCAACGAGCGCTTCGCAGCCATGGGCCTGACCCTGACCTTCGGGGCCCATGTCGACGAGGACGACCGGTTCCGCAGTTCCTCGATCGAGTCGCGGGTCGCCGACCTGCACGAGGCGTTCGCCGACCCTGAGGTGGCCGGGATCCTGACCGTGGTCGGTGGGTTCAACAGCAACGAGCTGCTCCCCCACCTGGACTGGGAGCTGATCGGAGCCAACCCGAAGGTCTTCTGCGGCTACTCCGACATCACCGCCCTCGCCAACGCGATCCTCACCCACACCGGACTGATCACCTACTCCGGCCCGCACTGGTCGAGCTTCGGCATGCGTGACCACTTCGATCCGACCGGCGACTGGTTCCGTGCGGCGGTGATGGATGACCGACCGATCGAACTCACCGCAGCGAGCACCTGGACCGACGACCTCTGGTTCCTCGACCAGGAGGATCGCCACGCCACACCCAATCCGGGCTGGACCGTCCTGCAGCACGGCTCGGCCACGGGACGGATCGTCGGCGGCAACCTCTGCACCCTCAACCTGCTGCAGGGAACCGACCATCTGCCGGACCTGTCCGGTGCCGTCCTCTTCCTCGAGGACGACGAGCTGTCCAATCCGGTCGAGTTCGCCCGCGACCTGACCTCACTGCTCCAACTCCCCGGAGCCGACACGGTCTCCGGTCTGGTCATCGGCCGGTTCCAGCGCGCCTCGCAGGTGAGCGAGGAGGACCTGGCCGAGATCGTCCGCCGCCAACCCGCACTGCGCGACAAGCCGGTGGTCTGCGGCCTGGACTTCGGACACACCATGCCGATGATCACCTTCCCGATCGGCGGCACAGCGACCGTGGAGACGAGCCGTACGGATGCACGGATCACGATCGGTCAGCCCGCCGCCTGACCCCGACATCCGGCGGGTGCAAGACTGGATCGATGAACGACGCCCGCATCGA
>DVLP01000305.1 GCA_018715445.1 Candidatus Avipropionibacterium avicola
ACCGCGCTGGTCGACGTGACGCTGGCCGTCGATGAGAACGCCTCGTGCGTGGATGCCGCCTGCGCGGTGCCCGGCTGCTGCCCGACCGGGACCGTGGCATGAGCGCGACCACCCAGGCGCCCGTCGAGGAGCTGGCGAGCGACGACGAGCACGAAGCCCCGTGGTGGGCTGACCGCGCCGTCATGATCCCCATCGCCTCGGGGGCTGCCCTCGTCGCCGGGCTGGCCTGTGAGTGGTCCGGCGCCCCGACGGCAGCGCTCGTTCTGTTCTGGGTCGGCCTGCTGCTCGGGGCATCCACGTTCGTCCCGGGTGCGCTGCGCAAGCTCGCCACGGGCAAGCTCGGCATCGCGCTCCTCATGACGATGAGCGCCACCGGCGCGGTCATCCTCGGCCACGTGGAGGAGGCCGCGGCCCTGGCCTTCCTCTACTCCATCGCCGAGGCCCTGGAGGACCGGGCGATGGACCGCGCGCGTGCCGGGCTGCGCGCACTGCTCAAGCTCGTGCCCCAGAGCGCCACCGTCCTCACCGACGGTCAGACCGTGAGCGTCCCGGCCCGTGACCTGACCGCGGGGCAGGTCATGGTCATCAAGCCCGGTGAGCGCATCGCCACCGACGGCATCATCCGTACCGGCCACAGCAGCGTGGACACCTCGGCCATCACCGGTGAGTCCATCCCCGTCGAGGTCGGCCCGGGTGATGAGGTGTCCGCCGGGGCGATCAACACCACCGGAGCCCTGCAGGTCGAGGCGACCGCGGCCGGCACCGACAACTCCCTGACCACGATCGTGAGCCTGGTCGAACGCGCCCAGGCCCAGAAGGGGCAACGCGCGCGGCTCGCCGACCGCATCGCCCGCCCGCTCGTGCCCGGCGTCCTGGTCCTGGCCGTGCTGGTCGCGCTCATCGGCTCACTCGCCGGTGACCCGCAGACCTGGATCACCCGCGCCCTAGTGGTGCTCGTGGCCGCCTCGCCGTGTGCGCTTGCGATCGCGGTGCCCATCACCGTGGTCTCCGCGGTCGGCTCGGCCAGCAAGTTCGGCGTCATCATCAAGAGCGGGGCCATCTTTGAGCGATTCGGGGACATCGGGCACGTCGCGTTCGACAAGACCGGGACCCTGACCAGGAACCAGCCCACCGTCACCGCCGTTGTCCCCGCCGGCGACGTGACCGAGGAGCAGGTCCTGGCCTGGGCCGCGGCGCTCGAGCAGCACAGCACCCACCCCCTCGCCACCGCCATCACCCAGGCCGCCCCAGGAGCCCCCGCCGGTCAGGGCATCACCGAGGAAGCCGGTCACGGCATCCACGGCACCATCGACGGCGGCGAGGTGTGGGTCGGCAGCCCCCGCTGGGCCGACCCCGGCGACCTCACCGACCGAGTGCGTGACCTGGAGGCCCAAGGGATGACCGTAGTCGTCGTCCACCGCGACGGCACGGTCGCCGGGGCGATCGGGGTGCGTGACGAGCTACGTCCCGAGGTCCCCCAGGTCATCAAGACCCTGGCGGGCCAGGGCATCGGCGTCACGATGCTCACCGGCGACAACCAGCGCACCGCGCAGGCCCTCGCCGCCCGGGCCGGCATCAGTGACGTGCGCGCCGAGCTGCGCCCCGAAGGCAAGTCCGCCGCCGTGGACGAGCTCAGCGTGCGCCGGCCCACCGCGATGATCGGTGACGGCATCAACGACGCCCCCGCCCTGGCCGCGGCCGACGTCGGGATCGCGATGGGAGCCACCGGCTCGGACGCCGCGATCGAGTCCGCCGACATCGCCTTCACCGGCCAGGACCTGCGCCTGCTGCCCCAGGCCATCGCCCACGCCCGACGCGGGCGGCGCATCGTCAACCAGAACATCGTCCTGTCGCTGCTAATCATCGCTGCGCTGCCACCCCTGGCCATCACCGGCGTCCTGGGCCTGGCCGCCGTCGTGCTCATCCATGAGGTCGCCGAGGTCCTGGTCATCCTCAACGGCCTGCGCGCCGCACGCACCCACCAGCCCACGCGCGGACACTGACCCCCGCGGACCAACGCGGCCCCACTGACCCACCGCCGGCGGTCCGGCGCGCCCTGAAAGGCACCCGATGGAACTGCTCACCCCGATCCTGCAGGCGATCGGCCTGTTCGTGGCCACGAACATCGACGACATCATCGTCCTGTCCCTCTTCTACGCCCGCGGCGCCGGCCAGCGGGGCACCACCCGCAAGATCCTGCTCGGCCAGTACCTCGGCTTCGGGGGCATCCTGCTGGCCGCCGTGGTCGTCTCCCTCGGCGCCCGCAGCTTCCTGCCCGAGGACGCCCTGCCCTACTTCGGGCTCATCCCCCTGGCCCTGGGCCTGTATGCGGCCTGGCGCGCGTGGCGCAACCGCGGTGAGGATGACGACGATGACGAGGCCAAGGTCGCCGGCAAGCAGGTCGGAGTCCTGACCGTGGCAGCCGTGACGTTCGCCAACGGCGGGGACAACATCGGGGTCTACGTCCCCGTCTTCGCCACCGCGTCCACCACCGCGATCATCGCCTACTGCCTCGTCTTCCTCGCCCTGGTCGGCCTCCTCGTGCTCGCAGCGAAGTACGTCGCCACCCGCCGGCCCATCGCCGAGGTCCTCG
>DVLP01000306.1 GCA_018715445.1 Candidatus Avipropionibacterium avicola
GACGAGAGCGGCGCGCTGCGGTTCTGGCCGACCAGTGACCAGTACCGGGAGTTGATGGAGTTCATCCAGCGGCTCTACGGCAAGGGCCTGATCCAGCAGGACATCTTCACCAGCGACACCGGCAAGTTCAACAACCTCGGTGGGCAAGGGATCCTGGGCGCGGTGGGCACGCAGTCCCCCACCGCCTACTTCGGCGCGGAGTACGGCGACCGCTATGTCAGCCTGCCACCGTTGAAGAAGAAGGCTGCCGATCCGATCCCGTCGTGGAACTCGGCATCCTCAGCCCTGCAGTCGATCGGTCAGTTCGTGATCACCGACAAGTCCGAGCACCCGATCGAGACCGCCCGTTGGATGGACTTCCACTACGGTGACGAAGGCGCCCGCCTGTTCTTCATGGGCATCGAGGGCGAGACCTACCGGCGGACCGACGACGGCGAGTACGAGTTCCTCCCCGAGATCACCGACAACCCCGACGGACTCACCCTCGACGAGGCACTGCGTCCCTATGTCACCTATCTGGGCGGCGGTTACGCCGGGATCGTCACCGAGGACTACTTCAAGGCGTTCAACGAGCAGTCCTTGGAGGGGGTCAAGGCCGTCGCGCCCCACAAGCTCGAGGAGGTGTGGCCCGTGTTCACCTACACCTCCGACGAGGCTGCTGAGCTGTCCGGTCTCAGCACCGACATCACCAAGCTGTTCGGCGAGAGCCAGGCCAGCTTCGTCACCGGGAAGATGACCGGGGACGACTGGTCCACGATGCTCGAGCAGTACGACACCATCGGCCTGTCACGGTTCATGGAGATCCAGCAGGCTGCGTACGACCGCTACCGTAGCTAGGCAACCTTCACAGGAGAAGAAACATGCAGCCAGTCCCCCGCCGCACCGTCCTTGCCTCCGCCGCCGCCCTGGGCGTGACCGCCCTTGCCTCGTGTCGCTCCGATCCCCAGGAGGAGACCCAGAAGAAGATCGAGGAGCCCGATCCCAACCTGAACCTGACCGGCATGCCGATCGTGAAGGAGAAGATCACCCTCGAGATGCTCACGGTCCGTTCCTCGAGCACCGCCGAGGACTGGAACGACGTGCGATCGATGCAGGAGATGGAGAATCTCTCCAACATCCATGTGGAGTGGGGTCTGATCCCGTCCGAGCAGGGCAAGGAACGTCGCAACCTCGCACTGGCCAGTGGCGACTATCCGGGTGTGCTGAACCGCACCGGGCTCAGTGCGGTCGACCTCGCCAAGTACGGCGAGCAGGGCACCTTCATGGCCCTGAACCCGTTGATCGAGGAGTACATGCCGAACCTGTCGGCGATCCTCGAGCAGAACCCCGACATCCGTTCCGGGGTCACCTTCCCCGACGGCAACATCTACTCCCTGCCCCAGATCTATGACCCCGACTTCGAGTCGCTCATCATGCAGGAGAAGTTGTGGGTGCGGGCCGACTGGCTCTCCGACTTCGGGATGGAGGCCCCCGAGACGCTGGAGGAGTTCGAGGCCTATCTCGAGGAGGTGAAGGGTCGCAATCCCGTCTCCGGTTCGACAGCGGCGATCCCGCTCACCGACAACAGCGAGTGCAACCTGATCTACGAGATGCTGTGGGGCACCTTCGGCGTGGCCAACAAGGGCCGGCGTGCCGGGTCGATCGACACCGACGACAACGGCGCGGTCCGGCACTGGGGTGCCAGCGAGGGCCACCGTGAGGCGATGGAGTTCCTCAGCCGGCTCTACGACAAGGGCCTGATCCAGGCCGACATCTTCGGCCAGGACAGTGCACGGTTCTCCAGCTTGGGCAAGGACGGGGTGTACGGCTCAGTCCCCGGCAAGTCCATGGTCGCCAACTTCGGCAAGTCCGTCGGCGAGAACTACGTGGCGCTGCCCCCGCTGAAGAAGACCTCCTCCGACGAGGTCCCGAGCTGGCACTCGGTCGCCTCTCCCCTGTCCGCCATCGGTGGTTTCGTGATCACCGACAAGTCCGAGCACCCGATCGAGACCGCGCGGTGGATGGACCACTTCTACGGCGACGAGGGCGCCCGACTGTTCTTCCTCGGCGTCGAGGGCGAGAGCTACGAGAAGACCGACGACGGCGGCTACGACTTCACCAAGGAGATCACCGACAACCCCGACGGCCTCACGATCGACGAGGCGCTCAAGCCGTACGTGATCTATCTGGGCGGCGGATATCCCGGGATCGTCCTGGAGGACTACTTCAAGGGCATGGAGAACACCCCGCAGGCCCGCGAGGGATCGGCCGTGGTGGCTCCGTACCGCCTCGAGGAGGTGTGGCCGGCCTTCACCTTCACCTCCGACGAGGCCGACGAGATGGTCAGCCTGACCACCGACATCGACAAGCTGACCAGCGAGTCACGCGCCAAGTTCATCACCGGAGAACTGAGCGTGGACAACTGGTCCGAGCAACTGGCGCAGTACGACCGCATCGGACTGAATCGCTATGTCGAGATCCAGCAGGCCGCCTACGACCGGTACCGCGGCTGACCGACGGTTCGAGTCCCCCGAACCCGAACTCACGACACCACCACGAAGGAGTGTGGCCGTGGAGCCATGCATCAATCGACGCCGACTGCTGCAGGTCGGCACTGCCACTGCCCTGGCTGCCACCCTCCCCGGACTCGCCGGCTGTGCCGGTGACCCGGGCGGCACCGCCCAGGACAAGATCGACAGCCCAGACGACAACATCAACCCGACCGGCATGCCGATCGTCACCGAGCCGATCACCTTGTCGATGATGACCCGACACAACCCAAGTCTCATCGAGGACTGGAACTCCCTGCCCTCCTGGGCGGAGATGGAGAAGCTCAGCAACGTCCATGTCGAGTGGGGCATGGTGCCGTGGGAGAGTGCCTCCGAGCGTCGCAACCTGGCCCTGGCCAGCGGTGACTACCCGGGGATCCTGCATCGCACCGGTGTCGGGACCGTCGACCTGGCCAAGTACGGGGAGCAGGGCACCTTCGTCGCGCTCAATTCTGTCATCGACGAGTACATGCCCAACCTGAGCGCCATCCTCGACGAGCATCCCGAGTACCGCTCAGGGCTCACCTTCCCCGACGGCAACATCTATTCACTGCCGACCATCTACGATCCGGCCTTCGAGTCACTCGTCGCGCAGTACAAGCTGTGGGTCCGCCAGGATTGGCTGGACAGCTTCTCAATGTCCCCGCCGGAGACGATCGAGGAGTTCGAGGCCTATCTGGACCGGGTCGTCCACGACGATCCGAACGGCAACGGCAAGGCCGACGAGATCGGCTATGCCACCAGCAACGCCACCCTGTTCGTGGACATGCTGCGGGGCACCTTCGGGGTCGGCAACCGCGGCGTCACCGCCGGTCTGATCGACGCCGACGAGTCAGGTGGGGTCCGCTTCTGGCCCACCAGCGAACAGAACCGCGACCTGCTCGACTACATTCATCGCCTCTACGACCGGGGACTGATCCAGGACGACATCTTCTCCTCCGACAGCGACCGGTTCATCGCGATGGGCCAGTCCGAACTGTTCGGGGCCGTCGCCCTGCAGTCGCCGACCGGGTTCTTCGGCGCCGATGCCGGCGAGAACTACCTTTCCCTGCCCCCGTTGAAGAAGGATTCCTCCGACCCGGTGCCGCCCTTCCACACGGTCGGTTCCGGCCTGCACGACATCGGCCAGTTCGTCATCACCGACAAGGCCGAGCACCCGATCGAGGCCTGCCGCTGGATGGACCACTTCTACGGCGACGAAGGAGCCCGACTCTTCTTCATGGGAGTCGAGGGTGAGAGTTACCGTACGACCAAGGACGGCCGTCACGAGTTGCTCCCCCACATCACCGACAACCCCGACGGACTCACCGTCGGCGCGGCCCTGCGGGCCTACGTGACCTACGCCGGCGGGTCCTACCCCGGCATCGTCAAGCAGGAGTACTTCCAGGGCTCGGAGTCCAGCGACCAGGCGGTCGAGGGCACCGAGGCGCTTGCGCCGTACGTGATCGACGAGATCTGGCCGTCGTTCACCTACACCAGCGAGGAAGCGGCCGAGATGTCCAGCCTGAGCGTCGACATCGACAAGCTGGCCACCGAATCCCGGGCAAAGTTCATCACCGGGGAACTCTCACTCGACGACTGGGACACCCATGTCGGCCAGTTCGACCAGGTCGGGCTCGACCGCTACCTCGAGATCCAACAGGCCGCCCTCGACCGCTATCGGGGGTGAGACCGACTGCCACTCTCCACTCCTCCACCACTGCCCTGACAGGAGAAATCCATGCAACCGATCACCCGTAGGACCGTCCTCACCTCCGCCGCCGCGATCGCCTCCACCGCAGCACTGGCCTCGTGCTCGCGAGACAACGGTGGTCAGGCCCAGGACAAGATCGACAACCCGGACGAGAACATCAACTTCGAGGGGATGCCGATCGTCAACGAGACCATCACGATCTCGATGATGTCGAAGCGCCCTTCCGGGACCGCCGAGGACTGGAACACCGTGGCCTCGATCAAGAAGATGGAACAGATGTCCAACATCCACGTCGAGTGGGGCCTGATCCCGGCCGAGGGCATCTCGGAGCGACGCAATCTCGCCCTGGCCAGCGGGGACTACCCCGAGGTGCTGTACCGGACCGGACTCGGTGCGGTCGACCTCGCCAAGCACGGCGCTGCCGGGGTGCTGATCCCGCTCAACGACCTGATCGCGCAGTACATGCCCAACCTGACGGCCCGCCTGGACGCCAGCCCGGACATCCGCAAGGGCATGACGTTCCCGGACGGCAACATCTATTCCCTGCCGACCATCTACGACCCCGACTTCGACTCGCTGTTGATGCAGAATCAGATGTGGGTGCGTCAGGACTGGCTCGACCAGGTCGGGATGGAGGTGCCCACCACCCTCGAGGAGTTCGAGGCCTACCTCGACGAGGTGAAGGCGGCCAACCCGGCACCCTCCGGTGAGACCGCGATCCCGCTGACCGACGCCGGCAATGCCTCGGGCATCTACGAGATGCTGTGGGGCACCTTCGGCATCCAGAACCGGGGCCGTTCGGTGGGCAGCATCGACGCCGACCCGAGCGGTGACGGACTGCGCTTCATCCCGGTCAGCGATGGCTACCGGGAGGCCCTGGAACTGCTGAACCGCCTGTACTCCAAGGGATTGATCCAGGCCGACATCTTCAACAACGACTCCGACACGTTCGTCAACCTCGGCAAACAGGGGCTCATCGGCGCCTGCGCCACCCAGACCACCCGGGGCTACTTCGGCAAGGAGTACGGCGATCGCTACGTCCCGCTCGCCCCGCTGAAGAAGACCTCGGCCGATCCGGTCCCCGCGTGGCACTCGGTCGGCTCACCGTTGGCGGCCTTCGGCAACTTCGCCGTCACCGACAAGGCCGAGCACCCGATCGAGGCCTGCCGCTGGATGGACTATTTCTACGGCGACGAGGGGGCCCGACTCTTCTTCCTCGGCATCGAGGACGAGAGCTACGAGAAGACCGACGACGGGTGGGACTTCACCGACGTCATCACCGACAACCCTGACGGCCTCACCGTCGACGAGGCCCTGATCCCGTACGTGATCTACATGGGTGGCGGTTATGCCGGTGTCGTGCTGGAGGACTACTTCAAGGGCATGGAGAACAGCGCCCAGGCCCGTGAGGGCACCGCAGCGGTCTCGGAGCATCGCATCGACGAGGTGTGGCCGGCCTTCACCTTCGAGCCGGCCGAGGCCGACGAGATGTCCAGCCTGACCACCGACATCACCAAGCTGGTCGACGAGTCCCGGGCGAAGTTCATCAACGGCGAGTTGCCGTTGAGCCAGTGGGACACCTATGTCGGCCAGTTCGAGCAGGCCGGGCTGCCGCGCTACCTCGAGATCCAGCAGGCGGCGTACGAGCGTTATGTCGGCTGATCACCTGCCCCGGCGAGCCGAGTGCGCAGCTGGCTGATCTCGGACTCGAAGTCGTCCAGCGACTCGAACTGGCGATAGACGCTGGCGAAGCGCAGGTAGGCGACCTCGTCCAGGTCGCGCAGTGGGCCGAGGATCGCCACGCCGACCTCGTCGGCGGGCACCTCGGCCTGGCCCGCGGCCCGCAGGCTCTCCTCGACCTGTTGGGCCAGGCGGGCGAGTTCGTCGTCGTTCACCGGGCGACCCTTGCACGCCTTGCGCACGCCGGTGATGACCTTGGCGCGATTGAAGGGCTCCACCACGCCGGAGCGCTTCACGACCACCAGTTGGGTCTGCTCGATCGTGGTGAAACGGCGCTCGCAGGCGGCGCACTGGCGACGGCGGCGGATGGCCGTGCCGTCCTCGACCACTCGGGAGTCCAGCACCCGCGAATCGCTGTGGCGACAGTACGGACAGTGCATCGCGTCCCCTCCTTCGACCAGGGCCACGCTCACCGTCTCCCTACCCTCGGGTCGGGGCACAACCACAAACTGTGGCGAAACGACAGCCTTGTAACTACTAGATGTGGGGTCAAAGGTAGTCGGGGCACACCAGCCGTGCAAGCTGGTGCCCACCGCAGGGGCCATACTGGAGTCGTGGTCACGCTGCACACCCATCCCCAGAGCCAACCGGCGCGCCGCGCCCGCCCGGGCCAGGGACTGCTCTCCTTGGCGGCGGTCGGGGTGTCCGGACTCGGACTCAGCACGCTCTACTCCTTCACCGGACTGGGCCTGGGATGCACGATGCGCGCCCTCACCGGATGGGACTGCCCGTTCTGCGGCGGGACCCGGATGGGCTCAGCCCTGCTCCACGCCGACCCGGTCGCCGCATTCTGGTTCAACCCCGCCGCGGCCGTCGGACTGGTCGTGGCAACCGTGCTCGGCGGATGGCTGATCGTCGAACTGCTCACCGGGCACCGCGGGCGACTGGCCCGCCAGCTCAGCGCCCCCTTGCGCCGTCACGGCCTGCGCCCCGCCCGCGTCGCCGTGGTCGGGTCACTGGTCCTGATGGTGACCTGGACCCTGTTCCGCAACCTGGTACTGGGCCCCCTGCCCTGAGCCGGCATCGGGGCGGTAGTCCTCGTCGGTGACGGTCAGGGTGACCGTCACGATCGTCACCAGGGCCGCCACCACGATCAGCA
>DVLP01000307.1 GCA_018715445.1 Candidatus Avipropionibacterium avicola
GATCCTGGCCGGCGGTGCCATCCACATGCTGCGCGCCCCGCGCCCCGAGGGCCCGGGGGGCAAGGGAGTGATCGGCTGGACCACGCTGCTGCTCGGCATCCTCGGTCTGGTCAACATCGCCAAGGGCTTGCCCCGCCCCGACGCCCCCACCGAGCTGCGCGAGGCCGGCGGCATCCTGGGCTACATCTCGTCCTCACTGCTGTCGGACCTGCTCACCGTGTGGGTGGCGGTGCCGCTGCTGATCCTGCTGTCGATCTTCGGCCTGGTGGTGCTGATCGGCACCCCGCTGCGCCAGATGCCCGGCCGGGTCGCCGCCTGGCGCCGGGACCTGGCCGAGGACTCACGCACCATCCGCGGCGAGGCCGACATCGACTACGACCGCGACGAGGCGTACCAGACCCCGATGGTCGAGGAGCGCCCGAAGCGTCGCGCCCTCGGCCGCTTCCGTCGCGACGAGGAGGCCGACACCGACGAGGTCGATCCGGACGACGAGGAGACCACCGCCCTGGCTCCGGTCGACGGGGAGGTCGATCCCGATCTGGTGCCCGAGCCCCTCGACGACGACAAGAAGCCGGTCACCGCTGGCCTGCCGCCCTCCGCGCTGAACGTCCACGAGCCCGAGCCGGATCCGCCGGCCCACACGCCGATCCCGCAGCGGGTCGAGCAGTTGCAGCTCTCCGGTGACGTGCAGTACGTGCTGCCGGAGTCCGAGGTGCTGAAGGCCGGTACGCCCCACAAGTCGCGCACCACCGCCTCCGACGACGTGGTGGCCCGCCTGATGGGCGTGATGGAGCAGTTCGACATCGACGCCCAGGTCACCGGCTACACCCGTGGCCCGACCGTGACCCGCTACGAGCTCGAGCTCGGTCCGGCGGTCAAGGTGGAGAAGGTCACCGCGCTCAGCAAGAACATCTCGTACGCCGTCGCGTCCAACGAGGTCCGGATCCTGTCGCCGATCCCGGGCAAGTCGGCGATCGGCATCGAGATCCCCAACACCGACAAGGAAATCGTCTCCCTCGGTGACGTGTTGCGCTCGTCGAAGGCCCGCAACGACCACCACCCGATGACCGTCGGGCTGGGCAAGGACGTCGAGGGCGGGTTCGTGATCGCCAACCTGGCCAAGATGCCGCACCTGCTGATCGCCGGTGCCACCGGCGCCGGCAAGTCGGGGGTCATCAACGCGATGATCACCTCGATCATGATGCGGGCCACTCCGGACGAGGTTCGGCTGATGCTGGTCGACCCGAAGCGGGTCGAGCTCACCGTGTACGAAGGCATCCCGCACCTGGTCACCCCGATCATCACCAGCCCGAAGAAGGCCGCCGAGGCCCTGCAGTGGGTGGTGAAGGAGATGGACCAGCGCTACGACGACCTGGCCGCCTTCGGCTTCCGTCACGTCGACGACTTCAACAAGGCAGTCAGCTCCGGGCAGTTGAAGGCACCGGAGGGCTCCGAGCGGGTGCTGGCGCCCTATCCGTACCTGTTGGTCGTGGTCGACGAGCTCGCCGACCTGATGATGGTCGCCCCGCGTGACGTCGAGGACTCGGTGGTGCGGATCACCCAGTTGGCCCGGGCCGCCGGTATCCACCTGGTGCTGGCCACCCAGCGCCCCTCGACCGATGTCGTGACCGGTCTGATCAAGGCCAATGTGCCCAGCCGGCTGGCGTTGGCGACGTCGTCGATGACCGACTCGCGGGTGGTGCTGGACCAGCCCGGTGCCGAGAAGCTGGTCGGCCAGGGTGACAGCCTGTTCCTGCCGATGGGGGCCGGCAAGCCGACCCGCGTCCAGGGCGCCTGGGTCTCCGAGAGCGAGGTCCGCGCGGTCGCCAAGCACATCAGCAACCAGGTGGCCCCGCAGTACCGCGAGGACGTCCAGGCAGCCCAGGAGGCACCCAAGGTCGCCGAGGACATCGGCGACGACCTGGAGCTGGTGCTGCAGGCCGTCGAACTGGTGGTCAACCTGCAACTCGGATCGACCTCGATGCTGCAGCGCAAGCTGCGGGTCGGGTTCGCCAAGGCCGGGCGCCTGATGGACATCCTCGAGACCCGCGGGGTCGTCGGGCCGTCGGAGGGCTCCAAGCCGCGTGAGGTGCTGGTCAAGCCGGACGACCTCGACGACGTGCTCACCAACCTGCGCAACGGCTAGGGCGTAACCTCGGGCCATGGCGAGCATGGTCGTCCCCGAGTCGCTGCGGTCGTACCTGCACTCCGTGGTCGGTTACCACGAGGTGATGGCGCCGCAGGCGGTGCACCACGGGCTGCCGTCGCCGTACCTGACCGTCGTGCTGGCCTTCGACCAGCCACTGGACTGTGGCTGGATGCGGGGCCGTGAGGACCGGGCGCGTTACTGGACCTGTGCGGCCGGGCTGCACACCGCGCCGGCGCTGATCCGGACCCACGGGTTCCAGTACGGCATCCAGCTCAGCCTGACGCCACGCGGTGCCCGCGCCCTGCTCGGGCTGCCCGCCTCGGCGCTCGCCGGAGCGATGACCACCTCCGAGGACCTGCCGTACGGCGTCGGTCCCGACCTGCACGCCCGGTTGGCGGAGGCACCCGACTGGCCCACCCGCTGGCAGGTCCTCACCGAGGCCTTCACGACACGGTTCCTCGGTGACACGGGTGCGCGCCCCGAGGTCGACCGGGCATGGCAGCTGCTGATGCGCAGCGACGGCCGGGCACGGGTGAGCGAGATCGCCGACCACGTCGGCTGGGGTCGGCGCCGGCTGCTGCGGGAGTTCCGCGCCGAGTACGGGGTGGGTCCCAAGGAGGCCGCCATGACGATGCGGTTCGACCGAGCGGTGCGGTCAGTGCGCGCCGGTGGCTCCCTGGCCGAGGTCGCCGCCGGGTGTGGTTATGCCGACCAGGCCCACATGACCCGCGACTTCACGGTGCTCGGCGGCGGCACACCGCTGGGCCTGCGGGACCCTTGGATCGACTGAGCGCCCATTTCTTCAAGACCGGGCGGTGGGGCAGTGGCACGGTGGAGCCATGACCAATCCACAGCTGTTCCACTCCCTGCAGTTCACCGACGTCGACGCGGCCATCGACTGGCTGCGGGCCGTCGGCTTCACCGAGGCGGCCTGCTACCGCGACGAGAGCGGTGCGGTCGTCCATGCCCAGTACCGCTGGCGTGACAACGGCGGCATCATGTTCGGCTCGGTGACCCGGGCCGATGACGACGACTCCACCTGGACCCGCTCCGCCGGCCACGGCCAGTGCTACTGCGTGGTCGAGACCGATGACGAGGTCGACCGTGTCCACGATGCTGCCGTCGCGGCCGGGGCCACCTCGATCCAGGCCCCCTCCAGCCCCGACTACGGCGGTCGCAGCTGCGCGGTCCAGGACCGTGAGGGCAATCAGTGGAGCTTCGGCTCCTACCGCGGTGAGTGACTGATCGGGTGACTCAGGGGATCTGACCGGTGCGGCGCAGCTCGGCCCACAGCTCGGCCGGCACCGGTTCGTTGAGACGGGCGATCGTCTCGCGGGCCTGGTCGGGGGTGGCTGCCCCGGTGACGGTGGCGATGCACGGCTCGTACTGCAACCCGAACTGCAGCGCCGCGGTCGGCAACTCGACGCCGTACCGCTCGCAGGTCTCGGCCAGCGTGACGGCCCGGTCGAAGATCTCCTCGGGGACACCGCCGTAGTCGAAGTGCGAGCTGCGCTGCGGAGGATGGGTCGCCAGCAGACCGGAGTTGAACGGGGCGGTCGCCAGGATCGCCACGTCGGTCGCCTCGCAGGTCTCCAGCAGCTCGGGGTGGGCCGGATGGGTCAGCAGGGTGAACCCGCCGGCCACCATCACCAGATCGATGCCACCGTGGTCGACCGCCAACTGCAGGGTCGGCACCGACTTGCTGCCGACGCCGATCCAGCCGATCAGGCCCTCATCCTTCAACGCCCGGCAACCCGGGATCGCGGTGGCGAGGTGCTCGGACGCAGTGCCCTCAGCCGCCTCCTCGGGGTCATGGATGTGCAGCGCATCGACCCGGTCCAGACCGAGCCGTTCCAAGGACTCGACCAAGGACCGTCGTACGCCGTCGCTGCTGTAGTCCTCGACCCGGCGACGGCCACCGTCGACGACGAACCCTTCGGACTCGCCGGCCGGTACGGCGTCGTCGGCCACGATCAGCCGGCCCACCTTGGTGGACAGGAAGAACTCGTCACGTGGCTTGGTCTGCAGGAACCGTCCGAGGCGTTCCTCGGCCAGGCCGAGCCCGTAGTGGGGCGCAGAGTCGAAGTGCCGCACCCCGGCGTCCCAGGCGGCCTCGAACAAGGCCGTCGCCTCGTCGTCGGACATCGGCGTGAACAGGTTGCCGGCATTGGCCGAGCCGAACCCGATCCGGCCGAAGGAGTCGACGCGACGGTGCATGGTGCTGATCATGTCACGTGGCGGCGCGGTCCAGGCCGAGTCGGAGGTCGGCGACCAGGTCGTCGGCGGGCTCGATGCCGACCGAGAGTCGGATCAGGCCCTCCTTGATCCCGGCGACCGTGCGGGCCTCGGGCGACATCGAGGCGTGGGTCATGGTGCCCGGGTGGGCGATCAGGCTCTCCACCCCGCCAAGCGATTCGGCGAGCGAGAAGTAACCCAGACCCTGGACCAGCCGCTCCGCCGCAGCCGCACCACCACGCAGGTCGAACGACAACATGGCACCGAAGCCGTCCTGCTGGCGGGCCGCGAGCTCATGGCCCGGGTGCGACTCGAGCCCGGGGTAGTACACGGTCTCGACGGCCTCGTGGGAGCTGAGCAGGTCGACCACGGCGGCCGTGTTCTCCTGGTGCACGCGCATCCGGGCGTCCAGGGTGCGAAGCCCCCGCAGGGTCAGCCACGAGTCGAACGGGCTGCCGGTGACGCCGATGACATTGCCCCAGCGCTTCACCTCGGCGGCCCGCTCCGGGCTGGCCCCGACCACGGCACCACCGACGATGTCGGAGTGGCCGTTGATGTACTTCGTGGTCGAGTGGACCACCAGGTCGACACCGAACTCGAAGGGACGCTGCAGGATCGGCGAGCAGAAGGTGTTGTCGGCCACCGAGACCGCGCCGACGGCCTTCGACGCGGCCGCCAGCGCGGCCAGGTCGGTGATCCGCAGCAACGGGTTCGACGGGGTCTCCAACCACACCATGGCCGGGCGGATCTCGGAGATCCGGGCGACCGCGGTCTCGGTGTCGGTCAGGTCGAGGGTCTCGATCGTGAAGTAGCCCTGCTCGGCCAGGTGCTGGAACACCCGCCACGAGCCGCCGTAGCAGTCGTGGGGGATGACCAGCACGTCGCCGGGACGCAGGTGCGAGACCAGGACCAGGGTGATCGCGGAGATGCCGGTCGAGGTGATCACCGCATCGGCACCACCCTCGAGCGTGGCGATCGCCTCACCGAGCAGGTCGCGGGTCGGGTTGCCACTGCGGGTGTAGTCGTACTCGCGGGCCTTGCCGAACCCCTCGAAGGTGAAGTTGGTCGAGAAGTAGACCGGCGGGGTGACCGCACCGTGGGCGGTGTCGGAGTCGATCCCGGTACGGATGGCACGACCGAGACGCGAAGGGACGAAGGGATCAGTCATCGCTCACCACACCTGGGCCAGGCCGTCGACCACGCGGTCGATGTTGCCGGGGTTGAGGGCGGGGATCGCCAGCCGGCCCGAGTCGAGCCCGTACAGCGCGAAGTCCTCGCGGAGCCGTACCATCTGCTCCTTCGAGAGCCCGGAGTAGCTGAACATCCCGTTCTGGTCGGTGATGTGGGAGGCATCCACATCGGGGCGGGCCTGCTTGAGCCCGTCGACCAGCGCGGTCCGCATCTGCTTGATCCGGTCCCGCATCTCGCCGAGCTCGGACTCCCACAGCACCCGCAGCTGGTCGTCGGCCAGCACGGTCGCCACGATCGAGGCGCCGTTGGTGGGCGGGTTGGAGTAGGTCGTCCGGACGATGATCTTCAGCTGGCTCAGCACCCGGGCGGCCTCGTCGGCATCGTCACAGACGACCGCCAGCGCGCCGATCCGCTCGCCGTACAGGCTGAAGGTCTTGGAGAACGAGGTCGTCACGAAGACCGGCCCCGAGGCGGCGAAGCGACGCACCGCGGCACCGTCCTCGGCCAGTCCGGTCGCGAAGCCCTGGTAGGCCATGTCCAGCAGCGGCACCAGGCCACGCTCCCGCACGACCTGCTCGACGCGGGCCCAGTCCTGCTCGCCCAGGTCGTAGCCGGTCGGGTTGTGGCAGCAGGCGTGCAGCACCACGACGGTGCCGGCCTCGGCCTCACCGAGCGCGGCGACCATGGCGTCGACGTCGACCCGGTGACCGGTGGCGTCGTAGTACGGGTACTGCTGCACGTCGAACCCGGCCCGGCTGAACAGGGCGTTGTGGTTCTCCCAGCTCGGCGTGCTGATCAGCAGCTTGGCGTTCGGCGAGACCGCCCGCAGGAAGTCACCGGCGATCTTGAGGCTGCCGGTGCCGCCCAGTCCCTGGACCACGGCCACCCGGTCGCGGGGGGCCGCTGCCGCGCCGGTGACCGGGTCGTCGAGGACCAGGCCGGCGACCAGGTCGTCGTACGCCTTCAGTCCGTCGATCGGCAGGTAGCCGTACGGGGCCCGTCCCTGCGCGAGCTGCTGCTGGGCCTGCTGGACGCACTTCAACAGCGGAACCTTGCCGGACTCGTCCATGTAGACGCCGACCCCGAGGTTGACCTTGGTCTGACGATCGTCGGCCTGGAAGGCCTCGGTCAGACCGAGGATGGGGTCGCGAGGGGCACGTTCGACACTGCTCAGCAGACTCATGGGGCCAAGCCTGCCACGATCCGGTGGGTGCACCCCACTCAGTGATGGATACTGGAACGGTCATGACACAGACTTCACTCACGCCCGTCCACCTCGTCACCCTCGGCTGCGCCCGCAACGAGGTCGATTCCGCCGAGCTCGCTGCCCGCCTGGAGGCCGGTGGCTTCCAGCTGGTCGACGACCCCGAGTCCGCCGAGGCCGTGATGGTCAACACCTGCGGATTCATCGAGCAGGCCAAGAAGGACTCGATCGACCAGATCATCGAGGCCTCCGACGCCAAGGACCGCGGTCAGGCCAAGGCCGTCGTCGCGGTCGGCTGCATGGCCGAGCGGTACGGCGCCGAGCTGGCCGACAACCTGACCGAGGCCGATGCGGTGCTCGGCTTCGACGACTATCCCGACATCGCCGCCAAGCTCCAGTCGATCATCAACGGTGAGCGCCACACCTCCCACCAGCCGCGGGACCGGCGCCAGCTGCTGCCGATCAGCCCGGTCGCGCGTCCCGCGGTCGCCGACCGAGGACAGGTGCCCGGGCATGGCTCGGGGGACGAGACGGCCGGACGTCCGGCCTCCGGGCCGCCGGTGCTGCGGCGTCGGATCGGCGACGGGCCGATGGCACCGCTGAAGCTGGCGTCCGGCTGTGACCGACGGTGCAGCTTCTGCGCGATCCCGTCGTTCCGTGGTGCCTATCTGTCGCGGCCGATCGACGAGGTGGTCGCCGAGGCCGAGTGGATGGTCTCCACCGGGGTCCGCGAAACCTTCCTGGTCAGTGAGAACTCCTCCTCGTACGGCAAGGACCTCGGTGACATCCGGATGTTGGAGAAGCTGCTGCCGCAGCTGGCCCGCATCGACGGACTCGACTGGGTGCGGGTCTCCTACCTGCAACCGGCCGAAGTCCGCCCCGGCCTGATCGAGACCATGGTCGGCACCGAGGGCGTGGTGCCCTACTTCGACCTCAGCTTCCAGCATGCCGCGCCCACGGTGTTGCGACGGATGCGGCGCTTCGGCGATCCGGACCGGTTCCTCGGGTTGCTGGAGCAGATCCGAGGACTGGCACCGAACGCCGGGATCCGCAGCAACTTCATCGTCGGCTTCCCGGGTGAGACCGAGGACGACGTGGCGATCCTGTCCGACTTCCTGACCGAGGCCCGGCTCGACGTGGTGGGCGTGTTCGCCTACTCCGACGAGGAGGGCACCGAGGCGGTCGGCCTGGACGGCCACCTCGACAGCGACGAGATCGAGGCCCGTGCCGACGAGCTGCGCGACCTGGCCGATGCCCTGGTCGACGAGCGGGCCGCCGAACGGATCGGGGAGCGGGTCGAGGTGCTCGTCGAGTCGATCGGGTCCGAGGACGATCCGCAGGCCGAGGTCGTGCTCGGCCGGGCCGCCCACCAGGGCCCTGACGTCGACGGGATCGTGACCGTCGAGACCGGCCGGGAGCACCGCATCGGTGACTTGGTCACCGCCACCGTCACCGACAGCGACGGCGCCGACCTGGTCGCGGTCGAGAACGAAGGAAGCTGAGGCGATGTCGTACTTCGAGCAACAACCACAGGCCTCGGGGACCCCGTTCGACCAGCCAACACCCGACACTGCGCCGCCACCCAACACCAACCCGGTGAACGTGCCCAACGCGCTGACCGTGCTGCGGCTGCTGATGGTGCCGTTGTTCGCATGGATGTTGCTGGCCCATCCGTACGACTTCAACTGGCGACTGGCCGCCACCGCTGTCTTCGCGGTGGCGATCTTCACCGACTTCGTCGACGGACACCTGGCGCGCAAGCACAACATCGTCACCACCTTCGGCAAGATCGCCGACCCGATCGCGGACAAGGCGCTCACCGGGATGGCGTTCATCGGGTTGAGCATCATCGGCGAACTGTTGGGCATCCAGCCCGACAGCGGACCGGCCGGTGCGGCCTGGTGGATCACCATCACCATCCTGGTCCGCGAGTGGGGCATCACCCTGATGCGGTTCCTCGTGCTGCGCCAGGGTGTGGTGGTCCCGGCCAACAAGGGCGGCAAGGCCAAGACGGTGGTGCAGGCCGTGGCCCTGATCGCGAGCCTGCTGCCGCTGGCCGAGCCGTTCAAATGGGGTGCCTGGCTGCTGGTGCTGGCCGCGCTGGTGCTGACCGTGGTCACCGGGGTGCACTATGCCGTCACGATGATCCGGACCATGAAGCAGCAGAAGGCGATGATCGGGCGGCCGGAGCAGTCGGGCCCGCCCGCTTCACCCTTCGGCGGCCAGTGATGGCGACCACCACGGTCGATCCGGTGATCGCGGCCCTGCTGTCGCGGTCCCAGACGCTCGCGGTGGCCGAGTCGCTCACCGGTGGGCTGGTGGCGGCGATGTTCACCGCGGCGGCGGGTGTGTCGCAGGTGTTCCGCGGGGGCGTGGTGGCGTACGCGACCGATCTCAAGCACCAACTGCTGGGGGTGCCGTCCGAGCACCTCGCCGAGCACGGGGCGGTGCACCCGGACACCGCCCGACTGATGGCCGAAGGCGTACGGGACCGGCTGGGCAGCGACTGGGGACTGGCCACCACCGGTGTCGCCGGACCCGATCGTCAGGAGGGTCATCCGGTCGGTACGGTCCACGTCGCGGTCGCCGGCCCCGAGCGCACCCAGGTCCGCACGTTGTCCCTGGAGGGCAACCGCAAACAGATCCGGGCGCGGGCCGCCCGGGCCGCCATCGAGTTGGCCGGTGAGATGTTGGCTGGTGACATGCTGGCCGGGACCGCTTCGGATCAGGGGTAGGCTCTGGTCATGGAGCAGGAGGTAGGGATGCGACCGGTGCTGATGCGGGAACTGCTGGGCGAGACCTTGCGCGAGCAGCGCGTGGCCCAAGGACGCACCCTGCGCGACATCAGTGGGTCGGCCCGTGTGAGCCTCGGCTACCTGTCCGAGGTGGAGCGTGGCCAGAAGGAAGCCTCCAGCGAACTGCTCTCCGCGATCTGCGCCGCCCTGGACGTGCCGCTGTCGCAGGTGTTGGCCGACGTCAGCGACCGGATGGCCCTGCGCGAGAACGTCACCACCCTTCCGGTCGGCGCTGCGGTGGCCTACGCTGCCTGAACTCGTGACACTATGGCTGGCACCAATGGCCTAGTGATCAGGTGGTGAGTGCCAGTGACTCCTCGGGAGCGGGGCAGGTCCCGTGCTGCACGTCGAGCGACGATCAGCGATGTTGCGAGGACCGCGGGGGTGTCGCGAGCCACGGTGTCGCGGGTGATGAACGGACGCGACAGCGTCGATGCTGACCTCGCCGAACGGGTGAAGGCCGCGGCCCAGGAGTTGGACTACCGGCCCAGTTCGGTCGCTCGCTCGCTGTCGCTGGGGAGGACCCAGACCGTCGCGGTGATGATCCCCGAGCTCGACAACCCGATGTTCCAACGGGTCCTGCAGGGCTTCACCGATGCCTGTGCCCCGAAGGGCTACCGGGTGCTGGTGGCCAACACCGGCGACGATCCCGAGGTCGAGGTCGCCACGGCCGTCGAGGCCCGCAACCGCTGTGACGCACTGTTGATGGTGGCACCCCGTGCCTCCGACGAGGTCCTGCAGGAACTCCTGCCGCAGCTGCAGCCTGCCGTGGTGCTGGGGCGTCAGCCGTCCTCGCGGATCGACGTGTCGAGCCTGGCCATCGACTACGCCGCCGGAGCCGAAGCGGCCGTCGACCACCTGGTCGAGCTGGGCCACCGCGAGCTGATCTATGTCGCCGGGCCCGAGCTGAGCAGCAGCAACCGTGAGCGGATCGTCGGCCTGGAACGGGCCCGACAGCGCCACCGGGGGATCACGGTGACCCAGATCGCCGGCGGTGCACACCTCGACGACGGTCGGCGGGTGGCCGCCGAGGTGGCCGCGTCATCGGCCAGTGCGGTGTTCGCCTACAACGACCTGATGGCCTTCGGTCTGCTCGCCGGTCTTGCCGAGCACGGGGTACGGGTGCCCGAGGACAAGTCGGTGGTCGGTTTCGACGACATCGACCTGGCCGGCTACGCGAACCCGCCGCTGACCACGCTCGCCGTCCCGCACACCGCTCTCGGTGCCCGGGCCTGGGAGCGGTTGGATGCCCTGCTGGCCAAGCGGGAGGACCCGCAGACCGAGCCGTACCAGCCCGAGCTGGTCATCCGCGCCTCCTCCGGCCCGGCTCACTGAGGGCTGGTCGTCTGCCGTACCACCAGCTCCGGTGCGATCCGGATCTGGCGGGCGTGGCCGGTCGAGTCCGGGCGCAGCAACTCCACGATGGCCTCGGCGGCCACTCGGCCGACCTCGTGACCGGGGAGCACCACCGCAGTGATGGGGGTGGCCGACCTGGCGGCGAGCCGGTCCTCGTAGGCCACGACGGCCAGGTCGTGGGGGACCCGGACACCGGTCTGCTCGGCATGGTCGACCAGGGCCTGGGCGGGGACGTCGTTGTGGCAGATCACTGCCGAGACCTGCGAGGCACCCAAGGTGGCCAGGATGGAGTCGAGCACCGTCGGGTCCGGTAGCGGCCAGCCCTGGACGTCGGCGCCGTCGATC
>DVLP01000308.1 GCA_018715445.1 Candidatus Avipropionibacterium avicola
CGAGCCCGCAGCACTGCTGGCAGGGGTCTCGGCGCAGCAGGTCGCCGCCGCAGTCGCGCCGTTGCCGCGGGCAACGGAGGTGCTGGACGAGTTGACCGAGGACCTGGTGCCGCACTGGAGTGACCAGGAGATCACCGCGGTCCGCGACGGCTCGCTCCCGGTGCCGCCCCGGCGGGACGACTATGCCCTGGCGGCCGGGGCTGGTGCCGACAGGCCGCTGTCCGACGAGGCTGTGGCGCAAGGGCGCTGCTCGATCGACTGGGCCGGCGTGCCCCCGGACCTGCTGGACGCGGCCGACGGCTCGATCCGTTGGACGGTCGAGGCCACCGGGACCGTCACCGTCCGGGCCGCGGTCCGGCTGCTGCCCGAGGCCGACCCGAGCGGCCTGACGGTCTGGTTCGACCTGCCCGGAGAGTTCAACCTGACCCGGACCCTGGACGCGGCGGGACAGGTCGAGACCGAGCTGCCGATCACGCCGGCACAGGCCTGGGGCCGGTCCTGGTCCGACTTCCGGATCGGGATCGGACCACGCCGCGGCGGTGACCACGCCGCCTCCCGGGAACGGGTCCGTCGCTTCGCCCGTGCGCGGCTGTCCACCGATCCCGAGCTGCTGGCCGAGCAGGCCGCGGCCGATGAGCAGTGGTGAGGCGATCAGCAGTGGTGAGGCGACCAGCTCACCCGATGAGGGCGGCGTAGACCCGCTCGAACTCGACCAGGCGTTGCCGGTGGTACTCGGCGCGGGCCGGATGGGGCTCGTGCGTCGGCGCGGTCGTCGGATCGGCCCGGGCGACATCGGGGGCGACGACGTCCAGGGTGACCAGCGCCGTGCCGCGCAGCGTCGAGCGCTTGATCGTGACCGGGGTGAGCGGTGCCTGCAGGGCATCGGCCAGCACCGGCAGCAGTGCGGGCAGGTCGGCACTCACCCGTCCCGAGGCCAGGATGCGTTCCGGGGTGCCGGCGATCTCACTCAGCTGTGCCGCGACCCGCGCATAGCTGGCGGCGATCCCCTCGAACATCCCTCGCGCCAGGGCGCCACCGTCGTGGGCCGCACCGAGACCGGTCACCACCGCCCGGGCCCCGCCGGCCCATCCGGTGGAGCGTTCGCCGCTGAGGAAGGGCAGCACCAACGGGGTGTCCGGGTCCGGGTCGCTGCCCAGCAGCTCGGCCAGCTCCTCGGCCGACGGCATCCGGATCGTCGACTCCAACCAACTGACCGCCCGACCGACGTCGTTGAGCGCGCCACCGACGATGCTGCGCCGCTCGTCGACCCGGTAGCACCACAGACCGCTGCCCACCTGCTCGGGGACGTGGTCGACCAGGACCCGCATGGCCCCGGAGGTGGCTGCGGCGATCACGGCGGACCGGGGATCGGTGCCACCGGCGCCGACATTGCTGGCGAAGCCGTCGCTGATCCCCGGGCTCCAGTGCGCCTCGGCCACCATCGCCCAGACCTTGGACGGCAGGTCGGCATGGTTGCCGGTCGGCACCAGGGGCTCGCTGGGAGGGGCGACCGCGTTCAGACGATCGCGCTCGAGGCCGCACTGCTCGAGCAACGGATCGTCCCAGTCGCCGGTGCGCCGATCCAGCAGCCCGGTCCAGGCCGCCACCGAGGTCCCGGCGGCGGTGGCCCCGATCAACTGCAGATGGACGTACTCGCTCAGCGACATCCATCGGGCCGCCCGTTGCATCAGGTCGGGATGCTCCTGGGCCAACCAGGCGAACCGGGCCGGCAGGTAGCTGCTGTGGATCCGGGTGCCGGTGCGCTGTTGGATCGCCGACTCGTCCCACTCGTCGCGCAACCGGGCCACCTGGGCGGAGCAGCGGCTGTCGGCGTAGGTGATGCAGCCGGTGATGGCCCGGCCGTGGTCGTCGACCCCGACCAGGGAGGAGGCGAAGGTGTCGATCCCCACGCCACGGATCGCCGGGCGGTGCTTGCCCGAGGCCTCGCGCAGCCTACGACAGACGGTGGTGATCACCTCGGCGACCTCGGCCACGACCTGGTCGGCATCGATCGTCGACGTACCGTCGGTGGCGGTGGTGAACTGGTGATGGACCTTGTGCCGCAGCTGGGACAACGGTCGCCCGGTCGCGTCGAAGAGCCCTCCCCGGGTGCCGGTCGAGCCGACGTCGAGGGCCAGCACGAGGGGAGTGGTCGCCGATGACGGCGACACGGTGAACGACATCGGGTGACCTCCGACGGACCCTGGGGTCCCCTGGACGGACGGATGGGTTGCCCGTACCGTACCGAACTGGCAGTGGTCGGCCGGTACTGGTAACATCGGTCCCGGTTCGCCCGTCAGTGACGGTGCGATCCCGTCCAAGTGGAGACCTGATCTCCCACCTGGCCGACGCTCCGCAAGGATCGCTGTTGGCAGGTCGGTAGTGACGAAGCCGGCGCCCTCGGTGCCACCTCGTCCGGGTCAGGCCTCCGTTCGTACGGGGGCCATTGTCATGTCGGGAGTCTTTTTCGACATCACCCAGGAGGACCCATCAGCACTGAACCGCGCATCAACGAGCGGATCCGCGTCCCCGAGGTTCGCCTCGTCGGACCGGCCGGCGAGCAGGTCGGCATCGTGTCGACCGCTGACGCGCTCCGACTCGCCCGTGACCAGGATCTGGACCTGGTCGAGGTGGCCGCGCAGGCGCGTCCGCCCGTCGCCAAGCTCATGGACTACGGCAAGTTCAAGTACGAGAACGCGCAGAAGGCCCGTGACGCCCGGCGGAACCAGACCAACACCGTGGTCAAGGAGATGAAGCTCCGGCCCAAGATCGACGACCACGACTACGAGACCAAGAAGGGCCACGTCGTCCGCTTCCTGAAGGCCGGCGACAAGGTCAAGATCACCATCATGTTCCGTGGCCGCGAGCAGTCGCGCCCCGAACTCGGCTTCAACCTGCTGCGTCGACTCGCCGCCGATGTCGAGGAGTACGGCTTCGTCGAGTCCTCGCCGAAGCAGGACGGCCGCAACATGCTGATGGTGCTCGGCCCGACCCGCAAGAAGACCGACGCCAAGGCTGACGTCCAGGCCGAGCGTGACCGGCGCGCCGCCGAGCGCAAGGCCGACCACGACGCCGAGCAGACCGAGCTCGCCGAGCACCGTGCCCAGGCACACGCCGGCGAACCCAAGAAGAAGAAGCGCGGCCCCGCCGACAACATGGACCCTGACATCGATCTGTGATGTCACCACCCCGGCCGAACCACCTCGGTCCGGGACGCCCACCGCCCGATGGCGGTGACACGACGAAGGAGCGGCAGGAACACCATGCCGAAGATGAAGACCCACACCGGTGCGAAGCGTCGGTTCAAGATCACCGGGACCGGCAAGGTCATGCATCGTCGGGCGGGCAAGGCCCACCTGAACGAGCACATGTCCTCCAAGATCACCAACCGCCGCCTCGAGGGAAACAAGGAACTCTCCAAGGCCGACTCCAAGAACGCCAAGAAGCTGCTCGGCAAGTGATCCCCCGGCCGGTCGCCCGACCGATCGGCCTTCCCTGACAACGCACCACCTCACGAGGAGAAGTACCCATGGCACGCGTCAAGCGTTCCGTCAACGCTCGCAAGAAGCGCCGCGAGATCCTGGACCAGGCGTCCGGCTACCGGGGCCAGCGGTCCCGCATGTACCGCAAGGCCAAGGAGCAGGTCACCCACTCGATGGTCTACGCGTACCGCGACCGTCGTGACCGCAAGGGTGAGTTCCGCAAGCTGTGGATCCAGCGGATCAACGCCGCCGTGCGCGCCGAGGGCATGACCTACAACCGGTTCATCTCCGGCCTGCACAACGCCGGTGTCGAGGTGGACCGCAAGATCTTGGCCGACCTCGCCGTCACCGACCCGACCGCCTTTGCTGCGCTGGTCCAGGTCGCCAAGGACAACCAGCCGGCCGCGGCCGCCTGAGCTGATCCACCCGCAGCGTTGACGAACGAGCCGACCGCTCTGCCGACCGCCAGTGTCGCGCAGCTGCGGTCGGCTCGTCGTCTGTTGCAACGCAAACAGCGCGAGCGCACCGGCACCTTCCTGGTCGAGGGCCCGCAGGCCGTACGGGAGTGTGCCACCACCTGTGATCGGATCTTCGTGACCGCGGCGGCCGCCGAACGGCACGCCGACCTGGTGACAACGGCCGTCAGCAGCGGGGTGGAGGTGCTGCTCACCGAGGACATCGACCAACTCACCGACGCGATCACCCCGCAGGGGATCGTCGGCGTCCACCGGACGATCGACCTCGCCCTGGATCCACTCCTGCAGCCGGACCCTGCGAACGGTCATGAGGCCCGACTCCTCGTGATGGCCGCCCAGATCCGCGATCCCGGCAACCTCGGCACCCTGATCCGGTGCGCCGACGCCTTCGGCGCCGATGGTGTCATCCTGACCACCGGTTCGGTGGACCCGTACAACCCGAAGACCGTGCGAGCCACCGTGGGCAGCCTGTTCCATCTCCCGATCGTCACCGGCATCACCGTGGCCGAGGCCACTCAGGCCTGCCGCGATGCCGGGATCGGTGTGCTCGCGGCGGACGGCTCCGGTGAGAGGAACCTCGACGAACTGCGCGATGCCGGCCGTCTGGGTGCCCCCGTCGCCTGGCTGTTCGGCAATGAGGCCTGGGGGCTGCCGGAGTCCGACCGGGCACTGGCCGACGAAGCCGTACGGGTCCCGATGTGGGGTCGGGCGGAGTCGCTCAACCTGGGCAGTGCCGCCGCGGTCTGCCTCTATGCCACTGCCTCGGCGCAGCACGCTGGCTGAACCCTGGGCGGTACTGTGGCGCCATGGCCGCCAAGAGCGACAACGCCATCGAGGTCGAGGTCGACTCCCGGACCGTACGGATCTCCAACCCGGACCGGGTCTACTTCCCCGAGCCCGGATGGACCAAGCACGACCTGGTCGACTACTACCTCGCGGTCGGGCCGGGCATCGTCAATGCACTGCGGGAACGGCCCTGCATGTTGCACCGCTTCCCCAAGGGGCTGCCCGGCGGCAAGGTCCACCAGAAGCGGATCCCCGGGGGCGCCCCGGACTGGGTCGAGACGGTGCGGCTGCACTTCCCGCGCTACGACCTGCACGCTGACGAGCTGTGCGTCACCGAGTTGGCGCAGGTGATCTGGGCGGTGCAGATGTCGACCGTCGAGTTCCACCCCTGGAACTCCCGCCGCGCCGACACCGAGCGGCCCGACGAGTGGCGGATCGACCTCGACCCGGGCGACGACTGCGACTGGGCCACGGTGCAACGGGTCGTGCCGGTGGTCCACGAGGTGCTCGACGAGCTCGGTGCGGTCGGCTGGCCCAAGACCTCGGGCGGCACCGGCCTGCACGTCTACGTCCGCATCCGGCCCGACTTCAGTTTCAGTGAGGTCCGCAAGGTCGCGTACGCCTTCGCCTGTGAGGTCGAGCGACGGGCACCGGAGCTGGTCACCACCACGTGGTGGCGCAAGGACCGCGACCCGACGAAGGTCTTCCTCGACTACAACCAGAACGCCCGCGACCACACGATCGCGGCGGCGTACTCGATCCGCGGCAACGACTGGGCCACCGTCTCCGCACCGGTCACCTGGGATGAGGTGGCCGACTGCGAGCCGATGGACTTCACGGTGGCGACCATGCCGCAACGCTTCGCCGATCTGGGCGACCTGCACGCCGACATCGACAGTGCCGTCTTCGACATCGCCGCGTTGGTGGAGCGCAGCGGGCTCGAGGATCCGCCGGACTGACCACGCCGACCGTGGTATCCGTTCGCCCACGACGGCGCACGTCCATAGAATGGCGCCTTGGCGCGACCCTCGAGGATCGCGCGTCATCACGTACGACGGAAGGATCCCGGTGTCCGGGCCGAACACGAGCGACGACCCTGTCGAAGTGACCCCTCAGCAGTCCGAGGGCGTCGAGGAGATGGTGAACCAGGCTCTGCAGGCCTTTGCCCGGGCCACCACGGTGGCCGAGCTCAACCAGGCCCGACTGGACCACACCGGTGACCGGTCGCCGCTGGCGCTGGCCAACCGTGGGATCGGCGCCCTGCCGCCCGAGGCGCGCAAGGAGGCCGGTCAGCAGATCGGCAAGGCCCGGGGACGGGTCAACCAGGCGCTGACCGCCCGTCGTGAGGAGGTCGAGGCTGCCGAGCTCGAGGCCACGCTGGCCGCCGAGACCGTCGACGTCACCCTGCCGGTGGAGCTGGCCCCCGTCGGGGCGGTGCACCCGATCTCGGGGCTGATCGACAAGATCAGCGATGTCTTCGTCGCGATGGGCTGGGAGGTGGCCGAGGGCCCTGAGGCCGAAGCCGAGTGGCTGAACTTCGACGCCCTCAACATCGGGCCCGACCATCCGGCGCGCGGCGAGACCGACACCCTGTGGGTGGATCCGCCCGAGTCCGGTGTGGTGATGCGCACCCACACCTCGCCGGTGCAGGGGCGGACGCTGCTCGACCGTGAGCTGCCGGTGTACGTGATCTGCCCCGGCAAGGTCTACCGTGCCGACGAGTTCGACGCCACGCACGTCCCGGTCTTCCACCAGGTCGAGGGTCTGTGTGTCGACAAGGGCATCACCCTGGGGCACCTGAAGGGGACCCTGGACCACTTCGCCCGCGCCATGTTCGGTGACGTGAAGACCCGGATCAGGCCGAACTACTTCCCGTTCACCGAGCCGAGCGCCGAGCTCGACCTGGAGTGCTT
>DVLP01000309.1 GCA_018715445.1 Candidatus Avipropionibacterium avicola
CGGACACTCCCGTACCGTGGCTGGTGGTCCGGGTGTGCACCCGGCTCCGGGACGAGAGGACTGGCCGTGCTCAGGCGTGCGTTGATGGCAGGTGGACTCGGCGGGCTGGTGGTTGCGCTGTCCGGGTGCCGTCTCGGGCCCACGAGGAAGGAACGACTGAACACCGCCGTGGCCGAGGCCGAGCATGTGACCTCGTCCGACCTCAGCACCAGCGGCGGCGGGACCATGCGTACGCAACTGAATGGAGACATCCACTTCGACGTTGCCGAGGATCAACCGCTGACCGCACTCGATCAGGTGTGGCGCACCGTGGTCGAGTACGTGTTCGACCTCGACGATGGACATGGCGGACGCACGGTGTTGGTGCCGCACACGGGGCCGATGGCTCCTCGGTGGAGCCACGACAGTTGTTGGGTCCCGCGGTCGCCAACCACCACGGCTCCGTCGCCTTCGTCTTTTTCTTTGAGCACTACGGTCTCGTCTGACCCGCACCCGACCTGAGCCTGCACAAGCGTCGACAGGCAGCCCAGGTACGGGTTGGCCCACATCGGGAGCGAGGCAATAAACGCTTGTCCGAACCGCTCACCACGCCTATGGTTAGGCATATGCCTAACCATGACGATGAGCTCGACGCCGTGATCCGCGCCCTCGCGGATCCGACGCGCCGAGCGGTCGTGGAGCGGTTGGTGAAGTCCCCTGCGATCGTCTCCGAGCTGGCGGCGCCGTTCCCGATGGCGCTGCCGTCCTTCATGCAGCACCTCGCCATCCTCGAGAAAGCAGGAGTGATCGTGTCCCAGAAGCAGGGCCGCGTTCGCACCGTCAGCCTCCGCCCGGGGGGCCTCGACGTGCTCCATCTCTGGCTCGGGGAGCAACGCTCCCCCGCAGAACACCAGGCAGACCGGCTCGGCATCCACCTCGCACGAACAGCCCCGAAGGAGACCTGACATGGCTCGCGTACGCATGGACATGTTCACATCGTTGGACGGACACACCCCCGCTGACTCCACACCGGAGGATCCGATGGGTCAGGACTGGGGGCGCCTCACGACTGCCTACGCTGCCACCCGGACGTTCCGGCAGTCGGTCCTCGGCGACACGAGTGGCGCGGGCACGACCGGCGTCGATGATCGGTACGCTGCTGCAGCCGTCACGGGGATTGGCTCCGAGGTGATGGGGGCGGCCATGTTCGGACTGCACGCGCACCCCGACGACCCGGATTGGCGCGGCTGGTGGGGTGACACGCCGCCGTTCGGCATGCCGGTCTACATCCTGACGCACACCGCGCCGCGGCCGTCATTGCCGATGAACGGCGGCACCACCTTCCACTTCCGTGACGCGGCGGTCGAGGACGTGCTCGCCGAAGCCAAGGAGGCGGCCGGAGACCTGGACGTACGCATCGGCGGTGGGTACCGCACGGCGCGTGCCGTCCTGCAGGCCGGGCTGGTGGACGACCTGCATCTGCTCGTCACTCCGATCTTCCTCGGTCGTGGCCACCGCCTGTTCGACGACCTGGTCGGTGTCGAACGCACCCATGCCCTCACGACGGAAGTGGCAGAGAGCGGCGTCATCCACGTCACCCTGACCCGACAGGAGAGCTGATGATGTCCGAACGCCGTCTCGCCCACTCCGGATTCACCTTGACCCGCGACTACGCCGCGCCCGTCGACCGCGTCTGGGACGCGTTTGCCGTCGAGGAACAGAAGCGGGCGTGGTGGGGCGACACCGAACGCGTACAGACCCGGTGGCGTGACCCCCCTTTGGTTGGTCCGGGTGGTGTGAGAGTCCTTGCGGCCCACGAGGGTGGGCAGGAAGGCTTTATCACCATGACAACGAGGAAGCGACACACGCCTGAGCAGGTCGTGCGCAAGTTGGTCGAGGCCGACCGGTTGCTGGCCGGGGGCGCGGACACGGCCGAGGTTGCCCGGCAGCTCGGTGTCTCCGAGCAGACCTACTTTCGGTGGCGTAACCAGTTCGGCGGGCTGAAAGCCGAGGACGCTAAGGAGCTGAAGAAGTTGCGTGCCGAGAATCAGCGGCTCAAGCGTCTGCTTGCTGATGCCGAGCTGGACAAAGACATGCTCCGCGAGGTCGCCAAGGGGGAATTCTGAGCCCGGCCCGCCGACGCGCGGCCGTTGTTCACCTGCGTCGAGTCTTCGACGTCAGCGAACGGCGTGCGTGTCGGCTGGTCGGGCAGCACCGATCCACCCAACGCCACACCCCGCCCGCGCAGACTCCTGATGATCCCGACGCTGGGCTGCGGGCCTGGCTGCGCGCCTACGCCGGGGCCCATCCCCGGTGGGGACACCGGCGCGCCTACCACGACGCCCGCGGCCAGGGCTGGGTCGTGAACCACAAGAAGCTCCAGCGGCTGTGGCGCGAAGAAGGGCTACGTGTGCACGTGCGACGCCGCCGTAAACGGGTCGGATCCTCGACCGTGCCACCAGTCCCGACCGCCACCTCGGCCAACGTGGTGTGGGCGATCGACTTCCAGTTCGACTCCACCACCGACGGCCGACCGATCAAGATCCTCTCCGTCGTCGACGAACACACCCGCGAAACACTGGGCGGCCTTGTGGAACGCTCGATCACCGCCGAGGCCCTGGCCGCCGAGCTGAACCACATCGTGGCCGCCCGTGGCGCCTCGCCGGCGGTGCTGAGGCTCGACAACGGCCCGGAGATGATCGCGGCAGCGCTGGCCCAGTGGGCCGGCACCCAGACCGGGATGCTGTTCATCCCACCCGGCGAGCCCTGGAAGAACCCCTTCATCGAATCGTTCAACAGCAGGCTGCGCGACGAGTGCCTGAACATCAATCTGTTCTGGTCGATGACCCACGCCCAGGTCGTCATCGGCGACTGGAAGACCGAGTACAACCACGACCGTCCGCACTCATCCCTGGGCTACCTCAGCCCGGTGGCCTACGCTGCGGTCTGCACCCATTGATCGGACTCTCACACGACCTGGACCGATCCACGGGGTCCTGCCACCGGGAATGGGCCTTTGACTTCCGCGTCGGTGGCCGCGATGTCGACGAGGGCAGGTTCCACAACGGGCCGGTCTCACGGTACGAAGCCACCTACACCGACATCGTCGAGCACCACCGCATCGTCACCACGTACGACATGTGGCTCGACGGCGCCCACATGTCGACATCGGTTGCCTCATTGGAGTTCGTGCCGACCGATGCCGGGACTTCGTTCACCCACACCGAGCACGGCGTCTTCTTCGACCAGTTCTGGGCCGGCGGCCAGGGACGCGAGGAAGGCACTCGCGGCCTGCTCGACGCACTCGGTGTTCATCTCAGGTGATGCGACGGACCTCTGACCGCACGGCGGAAGGACCTGACGTCCACACGCAACGAGCCCCCGGCCGATGGCCGGGAGCTCGCTGACTGTCACACATGTCGCGACTCAGGTGTCACCCATGTCTCGACTCATCACAGGGTGGAGCTAAGGGGATTCGAACCCCTGACCTTCTCATTGCGAACGAGACGCGCTACCAACTGCGCCATAGCCCCATGCCGTTTCCGGCGACGGCAACTTTAGCACGCAGGCCGCCGCGGTCACGACTCGGTGGGTCAGCCCACCTCGCGCTGCTCGACCTCGGTGTCGCGCTCCTCGGCGGGGATCGGCGCCAGGGTGGTGTCGGGCTGCTCGAGGGCCTCCATCGCCGGGCCGTCGGCCGTCACGGGCATGCCGTCGGCGACGGCCTGGTCAATCTGGGGCCCCGACGACAGGTCGATGGTGCGTACCGTCCGCGGCGCCAACGGCTTGGAGACATAGGTCGGCATCGTGATCGGCAGCGGATCCCACAGTGCCGAGGTGGTGCGGACCTGGCTCTTGAGCTGCAGGCCCACCGACTTCTCGTCCGGAGCGGCCTCCTCGATGCGCTGCAGCAGCAGGGTCGACTCGTCCGAGCAGGACATGATCTCGGTGTAGCGGGCGTCGAGGTCCCGCTTGAGCACGGTCACGCTGAACCGCGCCACCACGACGAAACCGACCAGCAGCACGCCGGGGACGGCGATCGTGAACCAGGGCAGGTATCCCAGGCCGCAGACCGCGACCACCACGCTGGCGACTGCGGCGAGCACGACGAGCACCCGACGGCGACGCCGGGCTGCCAGATCTTCCAGCCGCTGCAGGTCCCGTACGGCGGCACGACGCGTCAACGGCGTGGAGACCTCAACGCTGCGGATCGGGGTCCCGTCCTGGTCGACCAGGGCAGCCGTACCCCGCGAGATGACCCGCATGGAGTCGGTGAAGGCCTCGACCGAGTCGTCGCTCGCGGTCGACTGTTCCCGCGACCGCAGGAACAGCGGCACGAGATATGCCAACCATGCAATGGCAATGATGGCGAAGATCAGACCGGGCAACACATCGGACACGTTACGTGTTGGTCACGATCGCGTGCCTGATCAGTCTCGGTGTGTCCCTCGATCCGTTCGCTGGTTCGGCTCCTGTGAGCCGTCACGGCTCGACCGCCAGCGCGCGAGCAGTCCGCCGGGCACCTCCTCGGCGTTCAACGCGAAGATCAGGTGGTCGCGCCAGTCACCGTTGATGTGCAGGTAGCGCGGCCGCATCCCCTCCGACCGGAAGCCGAGCTTGTCCACCACCCGCAGGCTCTTCGCGTTCTCCGGTCGGATCGCGATCTCGATCCGGTGCAGGCCGACGACCTCGAAGCAGTAGTCGGTGGCCATGGCCACCGCCGTCGGGATGATTCCCTTGCCTGCAAAGCGTTCGTCGATCCAATAGCCGATCGATCCCATGGCCGCCGAGCCGCCGACCAGACCGGACACGGTGACCTGACCGGCCACCTCCGGCGCCCGCCGCCGTACGTCGTCGGGTGTCTCGGGGTCGGCGGCAGCATCCCAGCACACCGCCCAGGGCAGCATCCGACCCTGTCGCGCCTGCTGGTCGAAGGCCCGCACCATCTCACGGAAGTTCGCCGGTCCCGCACCGCCACCGGGCGGCAGGGTAGCGTCCCACGGCGTCAGCCAGGCCTTGTTCATCGCACGGATCCGTCGCCACTCGGCCTCGTCACGGCGCTGCAGGGGACGCAGCACGACCGGCCCCTCGGTCAGCGTGACCGGCCACCGGGTGTCGACGGTCCCCCACGCCCGGCGCATCGTCAGTTGCTCATTCCTCGCCGAGCAACCAGACCGGGACGATGTCGCCGGCCACGACCCGGTCGGTCTCCTCGTCCAACAGGATCAGCGCATTCGCCGGACCGATGGACTCGGCGAGCCGACCCGGCGCACCGGCGACCCGGACACGACGCTGGTCGTCGGTCGCCTCGATCACGCCGGCGACGAACTCGCGCCGGCCCGTGGTCGAGTCGATGTCGTTGCGGACCACGGCGGCAGCCGCCGGGCGGATCACCGGCGTGACGCCGCGCAGCTTGCGGATCACCGGACGCACGAAGGCCTCGAAGGCCACCAGTGCGGCCATCGGCTCACCCGGCACCAGCAGCGCCGGAGTCTCGTCGGTGCCGATCAGGCCGACCCCATGGGTGGTGCCGGGGGCCATGGCGACCTCGGCGACGTTGCTCCAGCCCAGGCTGTCGGCGACCCGTCGCAGCACGCCGATCTCGGACGAGGCGGCCGAACCGATCGACTCACTCCGATCGACCAGGACCAACAGGTCGGCACGGACCAACTGGTCCTGGATCGCCTGGGTCACCACCAGCGGGTCGTCACTGGCCGCAGCCACGTGATAGACGACCGCACCGGCCTGCTTGGCCGCGGCCGCGAGCAGCACCGAGGCCGCGTCGTACGACTGCCCCTGGTCCCGCAGGGCGATGCCCGGCTCCACCAGGTCGGCGCCGGCCGAGACCACGACCACCCGGGGGCGGGGCCGTACCAGGGCCTTGTCCTGTCCGATCGCGGCGAGCAGACCGATCGCGCCCGGGCTGAGGCGCTGCCCGGCCTCGAAGACCTGCGTCCCGGCAGCCAGATCCTCACCGCGGCGACGGATGTACTGGCCCAGGCTCGCCTCGCGATAGATCAGGACGTCGTCGGCGCCCTCGTCGGTGTCACCGAGCGGCACGACCGCGTCCGCGTTCTCCGGGATCGGAGCACCGGCCGACAGGGTCATCGCGGTCCCCGGCGACAGCGGGGTCGGCGCGACCTGACCGGGGTGGACATGGCCCACCACGGCCAGCACGACCGGATCGGAGTCCTTCGCTCCCTCCAGGTCGGCGGCCTGCACGGCATAGCCGGGGACGCCGGCATGGTCGAACGCCGGTAGGTCGACCGGGCTGATCACGTCCTCGCAGAGGCTGAGGTCGAGGGCATCGAGGATCTGCTGGCCGAAGGGCGGCAGCTCATCCACCAGGGAGAGCACGAACTCGCGGTGGCCGTCCACCCCGCGACGGCCCTCGGCATCCACCGGCGGCAGGGCAGGACCCGTCTCCTCCTCGGGACCCGGATCGGGGGTCTCGATCGGCTCGGGTTCCTCCGCGCCCTGCTGGGCACGCTTCCGTCGTCCAAACAACGCCATGGCCCCACAGTAATGTCTGCGCGATTGCACGTGACGTTCCGACACAGGAGACTGGGTGAGGTGACCGACCCGCTGAATGAGGCCGACCGCTTGAGTCAGGCCGACCGCCGCGCGATCGTCGAGGCCAAGCACACCCTGCGCGCCGCAGTGTTGGCTCGCAGGGCCGCCCGCAGTGGGTCGGGGCGCAGCACGGCCAATGCCGCACGGACGCGCCAGGTGCAGCAGTTCATCGGCGCCACGACGGGTCCGGACGTGACGATCGCCTGCTATCTGTCGGTCTCCGACGAGCCGTCGACCCTGGAGCTGATCGCGTGGTTGGCCGTCCAGGAGACCCGCATCCTGTTGCCCGTGCTGACCGGCGAGGGCCGTGATCGCCCGATGTGGGCGCACTACGGCGGGCCCGACGACCTGGTCTCGGGCCGGTACGGGGTGCCGGAGCCGACCGGGGAACGCTACGAGTCGACCGTGCTGGAGACGGCCGATCTGATCGTGGTGCCCGGGCTCGCCGGCAACGAGCAGGGTGATCGACTCGGTCGCGGCGGCGGCTGGTACGACCGGGCACTGGGTGACAGCGAAGCCGTACGGCTGCTGTTGTTGAACGACGACGAGATCCTGCCGGCGATCCCGGTCGAGCCCACCGACCGGTCGGTCGACGTGATCGTCACCGAGGAGCGAGTAGTCCAGGCCCGCTGACCAACCAACCGATGACGGCCGCGCCAGCACCGGGTGGTCTCGGTTGACACGGGTTACGCGGATATCGCCGACGTTGTCGCGGTTGACATGCCGAGGACGTGCTGCAAAACGAATGACCTGCGGTAAATCGCGATCGGGAGGGGGCAACGACCGCGCGGCTTCGGCGAAGAGCAGTCAGGCGACGGGGGTGAGGAGGAGTTCGTCGACGGAGCGTTCCTCGACGCGGACGCGGCTGGCGACCATCGGGATGGTCTCGCCGTTGACCCAGAGTGCGAACTGGTCGTCGTAGTGCTGGTGGGTGGCGTGTCCGGAGACGCCCGACTGGTTGATCCACTGCGACTGGTCGAGGTCGGAGAAGTCGACGCTCATCCGCATCGCCGGGCCGGCCGTCACCGTGTAGTCGCCTTCGCCCATCCGCCAGGCCATCGCATTGATCACCGCGGTCGATCCCCCGACCGGCAGCGGGCCCCGGTTGAAGATCCAGTCCAGCGGGGCGATCCCGACACTGCCCAGGGTCTGGTGCTTGAGCTCGACGGTGTGCAGCTTGCCCCAGCTCCAGCCGCTGGGATCGCGGCTCAGTCGCGCGGTGATCTGCTTGCGGGCCTCGGTCATCGCGGCGACCAACGCCTCATCGCGGCCCTCGACCTCCTCGGTCGCAGGATCGTCCCACCACGGGCTGTCCGGCTGCTCCATCAGCTCGGCCAGCACGGCGAACCATCGGTCTCCCCCGCCGAAGGACACTCCCTCGGGTCGACGATCGACGAAGACCCGGTTGACGAGCTCTTCGGCGACCACGGAGAAGTACGCCGCAGCAGCGGAGTCCGGGTCGGCACGGTAGTCCCAGCCGACCAGGGAGCGCTGGCCCTGCCGGACCCAGGCATCGTCGACGTGCACCCGCAACAGCCGCGGCACGATGTCCTCGGCCATCCCCATCGTGGTGTCGCCGAACAGCTCAACCGTGTTGGCCGGTGTCACCGGGGCGGCCTCGGCCAGCCGGAGGCGGATCATGTCGCTGCGCCAGCCGTACGACGCGTCCGAGCCCAGATGGTACGGGTAGGAGTCGTCGATGATCGGCTGGTTCGCCGCCACGATCATCCCCTCAGGAGGGTTGTACTCCCAGGGCAGCTCGTCGAACGGGATCCAGCCCTGCCAGTCCCAGTCCGGGTCCCAACCGGGGCGGGGCAGGTTGCCGTCGCCCTCGGTACGGATCGGGATCCGGCCCGGCAGCTGGTAGCCGATGTTGCCGTACCGGTCGGCAAAGATGAGGTTCTGCGAGGGCGAGGTCAGCTTCTGCGCAGCCGCCCGGAAGGTGTCGAAGTCGGTCGCGGCGTTCAGGGCGAACAAGGCCTCCACCGTGGTCCCCGGCTCCAGCGCCGCCCACGACAGCGCAACCGCGAACTCCGGATCCGCATCAGGGATCTCCGGACCGCCCGGTGGCACCGGCACACCGGACAGGTTCGCCTGGACATCGGACAGCAACGGCCCGTGTGAGGACTCGCGGATGGTGATCGTGCGGGGCTCCGACTCCCCCTTGACCCGGAGCTGCTCGGTGCGGACCTCGAGGGCCTCCCAGTCGTCGCCGCGGCGGACCTCGTCGCCGCGGACCTGCTCGACGAAGAGGTCCTGGGTGTCGACGTACGGCGTGGTCATCCCCCACGCGATGCTGCTGTTGTGGCCGATGACCACCCCGGGCACACCGGAGAAGGAGTAGCCGACCGTGTCGAACGGGCAGGCATCGCTGAGCACGGTGCAGTGCAGTCCGACCTGGGTGAAGATGCCCGGCATCGAGGTCGACAGGTGCGGGTCGTTGCTCAGGACCGCCGAGCCGGTGTCGGACTTCGACCCCGACACCGCCCACGAGTTGGAGCCGGCGATCCGGTCGCGGGGGTCGCCCAACACCTGCGACAGGGCATCGTCGACCCCGGCGATCGACTGCAGCGCCGTCAGGGCCTGGTCGAAGTCGACCGGGCTGGTGGTGTCGGCCACCCCCGGTGCTGTGGGTCCGGAGCCCGTCGTGGGCTCGGCGGTCGGGTCGAAGGCACCGTCGACGACCGCTCCTCGGCCCACGATCGGCTTCGACTCGTCCAGGTCGTGCTCGGGATACAGGTCAGCGGCCAGTTCGGCCCCGACCGCCTGGGTCAGCAGGGCCCGCTCGAGCTCGCTGACCCGGTTGCCGTCCAGGTCCCAGGCCATCGCCTTGAACCAGCCGATGCTGTCCACCACCGTCCACGGCTCGGGCTGGTAGTTGGCGTCACCGCCGGTCAGTCCGAGGACGGCGTACTCCAGGCTCAGCTCTCCGCCGGTGCGCGACTGGGCCGGTGACTGCAGCCAGGCGTTCACCCCGGCGGCATAGGCCTCCATCCAGCGACGGGTCTTGCCACTCAGCCCCGATGCCTCCTCCTCGGCGACCTTGCGCCACCCCAGGGTCCGGACATAGGTGTCGGTCTCGACCTGGGACTCGCCGAACAGTTCGGACAGCCGGCCCGAGACGATGTGGCGGCGGAAGTCCATCTCGAAGAAGCGGTCCTGCGCGTGCACGAAGCCCTGCGCGAGGAAGAGGTCGTGCGGGTCGTCGGCG
>DVLP01000310.1 GCA_018715445.1 Candidatus Avipropionibacterium avicola
ACACCAGTGCCACCAGCAGTTCCGGATCGACATCGGGGTCGGTCCGTTCGAACCACTGCAGCACGTCGATCGGGCCCCCGCTGTCCACACCCGCACCGGAACCAACCACATCGGCCAGCAACAGTGCACCATCCACCCAGCGTGCGGCGGTCCCCGGGTGGGCCCAGTCCAGGAAGGACACCTGACCGGACTCAGCATCGACCAGGATGTTGTCCGCCCGCAGGTCCATGTGGGACAGCACGGCATCGTCCCCACCGTCGACCACCCTGCCGAGCTCGATCTCACGATCGACCCAGCGCAGGGCGCGTTGCTGCCAGGGATCGGTCTCGTCGAGCACGATGTCCTGCCAGGCCGTCAGTGTGGCCGTCAGACCCGCCGATCCGTCCCAGGCCACCGGCGCCAGCACCGGCCGGACCTCGTCCCAGGCCCGCACCACGGTGTCGAGTACCGCGGGAGACCACGGATGGGGCGGGGTGATCCCGGCCCGGGCCTCGAGGAGGTTGACCCGCCACAGCGATCCGTTCACGGACTCGATGTCGGTGGTGGCCCACAGCTCGGGGATTGAGCGGTGCCGCGGCAGTTGGCCGGCGACCTCGGCCTCACGCCGATACATCTGTCCACCCTGAGGATTGGACGTCACGTCGATCGCCTTCACGAAGCCCGTACGACGTGAGCCGGGGACCACGGCGGCCGCCCCGGTCGCCATCCCACCCACGCAGTCACGCACCGATCCACCGATGTCGCCAACGGTGTGGGCCACCCAGGTGTGGATCTCCGGCGGCAGCTCGGACCACAGGGTTCGCTCGGCATGCAGGTAGGTGTCCGGCGGCGTCTCCATGATCGGCCATTCCATCGCAGGCCCTCGTCGGCAGCAACCGGATATCGCGCTGGCCGATGCGGCTCAGTCGGACTCGGCGAGCAGGCCTCGGGCCAAGGATTCGTCGACCACAAGGCGATCGACCAGTCCGCCGCGGATCGCTGCTCTGATGGCCGTGACGGACTCTGCACCTCGAGACATCGCCACCACCATGGGGATCGCGCGCGCCTGATCGAAGCTGATGCCGACGGTACGGTCGGCGAACCCTCCGTCCACCGGATGCCCGTCAGCGTCGAAGACCAGTCCCATGGACTCCCCGACACCGCCGGCATCGGCGACGGCACGGCGATCCTGCTCACTCACCGCATCATGGATCGTCGACAGCCCGGGCAGCCACGCGCCCACGCTGCACAGCGCCACGGTCACGCGAGGGATCATCGCCAAGGCCCTGGCCACCTCGGGTTGCTCCCGTACGGCACGGGCCGCCTCGGCCGTGGTCATCACCAGGGGCGTGTGGTAGTAGCTCACCTCACCACCCGCGACGGCCGCTGCTCGGCGGGCCACGTCGTAGGCCGAGTTCTCCCCGGGCACGACCAGGGCACCACACAGTTGGACGACCGGGATCCGGGGCAGTTCGGTCAAGGCCTCGACGCTGTGGTGGATGGCCCGCGACCACGGCAGGCCCAGGACGTCCTCGGCGGTCAGGATCCTTTGCAGGACACGGGCTGCGGCCTGTCCGACCAGACGCGCCGACCGGTCCCGGCCCCCGTCGGTCCCGCGCACCACGACGCATTCGTCCAGCCCCAGGTGTTGCTCGAGCTCGCGGGCGAGCGGATCGCTGTCGGGGTCACGCACCTCGATCCGGACCAGTCCGAGCTCACGGGACAGCTCCAGCAGGCGGGCGACCTTGAAGCGGCTGATCCCCAGCGACCGACCGATGTCGACCTTGCTCTCGTCATCGAGGAAGTACCGTCGTGCGACCGTGGCGGCCAACTGGGCCTCCTCGTCCACGCGGGCCGTCGTGGCCCTTCTGTGCTGAACCATCGCCGCTCCTCCCGGTGCGCCCGATCCCTTGACACCATCGGTGACCCACCACCATACTCACATGTGAACGCAATGACGCTCATCTGAGCACTAGGAGAGTGCGCCATGGCCCAAGCCCCTGGACACGACGAACTCCACAAGCCTGCGGTCGACTGGGATCGTGCGTCTGTGACGCCGGGCATCGCCCACTTCGGTGTCGGTGGCTTCCATCGCGCCCACCAGGCGGTCTACACCGATGACCTGCTCGCGGCCGGTCGGGATCAGGACTGGGGCATCATCGGTATCGGCACCATGCCCGGCGATGCGCGGATGCGTGATGCCCTGGCCCAGCAGGACCACCAGTACACGGTGGTCGTCAAACATCCTGACGGTCAACGCGAGGCCCGCCCGATCGGCTCGATCATCGGCTACCACCATGCACCCGACGATCCCGAGGCCGTCCTTGCCCTGTTGGAGGATCCGGCGATCCGCATCGTCAGCCTCACCATCACCGAAGGTGGCTACCACCTCCACCCGACCACCGGTGAGCTCGATCCCAGCGACCCGAGCCTCGCCCACGACATCGCCGGTGAGACCCCCGTGCGCAGCGTCTTCGGCTATCTCGTCGAAGGTCTGCGGCGTCGACGCGCGGCAGGCACCCCGCCGTACACGATCCTGTCGTGCGACAACCTGCCCGGCAACGGAGAGATCGCCGAACGGATGATCTGCGCCTTCGCCGAGCTGGTCGACCCTGAGCTCGCGCGCTGGATGCGTGATGAGGTGAGCTTCCCGAACTGCATGGTCGATCGGATCACCCCAGCCACCACCGACGCCGACACGGCTGCGCTGCGGGAGGCCGGCATCGACGATGCCTGGCCCGTGGTCTGTGAGCCCTTCCGTCAGTGGGTCATGGAGGACAAGTTCACCGCCGGTCGACCGACCTGGGAAGCGGCCGGCGCCCAAGTCGTCGACGATGTCGGCCCCTACGAGTTGATGAAGCTGCGGCTGCTCAACGCGTCACACCAGGCCATCGCCTACCTCGGACATCTCGACGGACACCGGTATGCCCATGAAGTCTCCAGCGACCAGCTGTATCGCGACTTCCTGATGGGCTACATGGAGCAGGAGGCCACCCCCACCCTGCCAGCGGTCCCCGGTGTCGACCTGGTCGACTACCGCCAGACCCTGCTCGACCGCTTCGCCAGTCCAGCCATCAGCGACCCCCTCGCCCGGCTGGCGGCCGAAGCCTCGGACCGGATCCCGAAGTTCCTCCTCCCAGTGATCCGTGCCAACCTCACCAGCGGCGGACCGATCGACCGGTCCGCCCTGGTGGTGGCGGCCTGGGCCCGCTACTGCGAGGGCACCGACGAGCAGGGTGCACCGATCGACGTCGTGGACCGGTTGGCCGAGCCACTGATGGCCGCAGCGGCCCGGCACGACGACGACCTGCTCGCCTTCCTCCGCAACGAGGACCTCTTCGGTGACCTGGTTGACAAAGCCCGCTTCACCGAGCGCTACCGCGAGTTGCTGGGCCAGCTCCGTACCGACGGTGCCCACGCCACGGTGTCCCGCCTCGTCCAGGACCTGTCATGAAGCCCCGAGGTCTCATGAAACATCGCTGGGCAATCATGGTGGCCGTCGTGCTGGTGGCCGCCATGGCTGCCTGTGCCCCCGCCGACGAGCAGGCCGACGACAACACCCTGACGATCGCCGTGGTCGACAATCCTGACCTGGTGAGGATGCAGGAGCTCGCCAGCCACTTCACCGACCAACATCCCGAGATCACTCTGGAGTGGGTCACCCTCAGCGAGGGCGAGCTGCGTCAGAAGGTCAGCACCGACGTCGCCAGTGGAGCGGGCCAGTACGACGTCGTGGCCCTCGGCGCCTACGAGACCGCGATCTGGGCCGAACGTGACCTCCTGGTGCCGATGGACGGGCTCGATCCCTCCTACGACGTCGACGACCTGCTCCCCACGGTCCGCCAGGCCCTCTCGTACGAAGGCCAACTCTTCGCCCTGCCGTTCTACGCCGAGTCCTCCTTCACCATGTATCGCACCGATCTGCTCGAGGAAGCCGGACTGCGCATGCCCGACAACCCCACGTGGGACTTCGTCGTGCAGGCCGCCCAGCGAATGGGCGACCTGGGAGAGACCTCCGGAGCCTGCTTGCGCGGCGTCCCCGGGTGGGGCGAGAACATGGCGCTGGTGACCACGATGGCCAATGCCTACGGCGGCCGGTGGTTCGACGAGCAATGGCAACCCCAGTTGACTTCCGAGGCCTGGCAGCAGGCCCTGCAGACCTACTTGGCCCTCGGGGCGGAGGCACCCGACGGCGCGGTCGAGCGAGGGTTCTCCGAGAACGCTCAGCTGTTCGCCGACGGCAAGTGTGCGATCTGGGTCGACTCCACAGCGGCGGCGGCCCAACTCGCCGACCCGGATCGATCCTCGGTGGCCGACACGGTCGGATTCGCTCCGGCGCCGACGGCGGGACACGACCGCAACAGCGCTTGGCTGTGGGCGTGGTCCCTCGCGGTCCCGGCCAGCTCCCAGCAGCAGGATGTCGCCAAGCAGTTCGCCAGCTGGGCCACCTCGACCGAGTACACCGAGCTGGTCGCCGAGCAGTACGGCTGGGTGAACGCTCCCCCGGGGACCCGCAGCTCGCTCTACGAGCGCAGTGATTACACCGAGGAGGCCGACTTCGCTGAGCTGGTGCTGCAGGCGATCAGCCAAGCCGATCTGGACAACCCGACGGTCGAACCCGTCCCCTACACCGGCATCCAGTATGTCGCGATCCCTGAGTTCCAAGGGATCGGCACCGCGGTGGGCAACCAGGTCGCCGAGGCCCTCACCGGTCAGGTCAGTGCCCAGGATGCCCTGCAGAACTCCCAGTGGGTGACCGAGAAGGTCATCCAACGGACACGCCTGACCAACGACGACCAGTGATCGACGACGAGCCCGGGAGAGCCATGAGCACCGAGACTTCGGCACCGGCCGACAGTGATGACGTCAAGGCCGAGTTCAGTGATCTGGCCGCCCTCGACCCTGAGCAGCTTCCCGTCCCGAAGCATCGGCTCCACGGCGCTGGTCACTTCGCCGGTCTCTACGGAGCTGAGCATGTGGCCGCCACCGAGTTCGTCATCGGGGCGACCTTCGTCGCCCTCGGTGCCGGGATCTGGGACATCCTGATCGGGTTGATCATCGGCAACCTGCTGGCCACGTTGAGCTTCCGCTTCATCACCGCACCGATTGCGGTCAAGTCTCGGCTGAGCTTCTACGCCTACATGCACCGCATCGTCGGGGATTCGGTCTCGAGGGTCTACAACGGGGCCAATGCGGTGATCTTCGCGGTGATCTCAGCGGCGATGATCACCGTTTCGGCCACCGCCGTGCGGCGCCTCTTCGGGATCCCGGGGCAGGAGCAGGCCTACCCGACCCATCTCGGCTTCGTCGCGATCACGGTGCTGTTCAGCGTCGTCGCCGTACTGGTGGCGGTGGTCGGGTTCAACGCCGTGGCCGAGATCGCGTCCCTGTGCGCCCCCTGGCTGATGTTGCTCTTCACCGTCGGCGGGATGGTGCTGCTGCCCCAGCTCATCGAGTCGATCAACGGCACCACCACGCTGGACGGCTTCGGTGGCTTCGTGGATGTGGCCGGAGCCACCGTCTTCACCGGGATCAATGCCGACGGCGAGCCGGGGATCGGTCTCCTCGAGGTCGTCGGATTCGCCTGGGCGGCCAACACCTTCGCCCACTTCGGGCTGGTCGACATGGCTCTGTTGCGCTACGCCAGGAAGTCCTCGTACGGCTACGCCACGGCCACCGGCATGATGTTCGGCCACTACGTGGCGTGGATCTCGGCCGGGCTGATGGGCGCAGCGGTGGCCTGGATCACCGCCACCAGCATCGCCGTGCTCGAGCCGGGTGACGTGGCGTGGCATGCCCTGGGCGCCACCGGCTTCATCATCGTGGTGATCGCCGGCTGGACCACGGCGAACCCCAACATCTATCGCGCCGGCCTGGCAGCCCAGTCGGTGTTCCCGAAGGTGTCACGCACCAAGGTGACCATCCTGGTCGGAGTGATGGTCGCGGCCACCAGCGCCTTCCCCTTCTTCTATCGCAGTGTGCTGCCGGTGCTGACCTATGCCGGTCTCGTCCTGGTCCCCCTGGGCGGCATCGTCTTCGCCGAGCACTATCTGTTCCGTCGACTGGGCCTCACCAAGTACTGGTCACGCTTCAAGGGCGTGAAGCACAACATGCCGGCCTTCATCGCCTGGGCCGCGGCCCTGGTGGTCGGCTTCGGGCTCAACATCCTCCAGGTCATCCCGTACTACTACCTGTTCATCCCTGCCTGGATCACCTCCATCGTGGTCTACACTGTGCTGGCCAAGGGGGCCGGCGCCAGCCAGGAGTACCCGGAGCAGCAGAGCGAGGACGACCGCTTCGACGCGCGGGTCAAGCGATACCACGACCAACTGGCCAAGACCGAAGACGTCACGCACTTCAAGGACCGCTCCGTCCTGGGGCGACTGCTTCTCGTGGTGTCGGTGGTGGCGCTGGCGATCATCTTCGTCTTCGCCTTCCGTGTGCTGTTCTTCAGCCCGGATCTGTACCACTACTACGTCAACCGGGAGCAGTTCTACGTCGCGACCCTGGTCGGCACGATCGTCTACTTCGTCGCGGCCTACACCCGCCAGCAACGCACCAAGTGGCTGCGCAAGCGCGCGGAGGCCAGCTCCGGGAGGACCCCTCCCCCGCGTGACAACACCCGCTGAGCTCGTCCGGTCACCGGCGATGCTGGACCACCAGGTCTGCGACCTGCGGTGCCGCCATCGCCGTCCCGACCAACCAGGCAGCCCCGTCGTCGAGGATCGACTGGTGTGGTGCCGACAGGTGGTGCAACAACATGCCGTCCACCAGGGCCAGCACCATCCGTGCGACTGAGGCACCCTCCCGTGGATCACCACCGGGCAGGACGCCGGACAACGACTCGGTGGTCCGGGCGACGAACTCGTCACGTCCGCGGGCGATCACGTCCTGCAGACCAGGCCGCGACGCCGCATGCAGGTAGAGCTCGAAACGAGCCCGCACCAGGCCCGGTCGCTCAAGCATCTCGCGGACCACCGCATCGGCGCGTCGCCACACCTCGGCGGGGACCTCACCACTGTCCATCGCTGCCTCAACCAGGTCGGTGGGCACCACCAGCACGCTGACGACCTCCACCTCGACCATGTGCTCCACGACCCCGGCAATGAGTCCGTCGAGGGAGCCGAAGTGGTACTTCACGGTGCCCTGGGACACCCCGGCCCGCTGTTCCACACGACGGTGGGTCACTGCCCGCAGCCCGTCCTCGGCCAGCAGGGCGACCGCGGCCGTGACCAGGTCGCGCCGTAGCTGTGCGGTCACCTCGATTCGCGTCATGGGGACAAGCGTAGTAGTTTCCACACTCGTGGAACCAATTCAGTCTGAGAACCTCGCTGTCCGGCTCGGTGCCCGGGTGCGCTACCCGTTGGCCGACAGCCTTCTCCGGCTGTACCGACGGCGCGGATCGGTCACCTCGGTGGGCGGCCGACGCGGCTACACCTATCTCCTGGGCCCGGAGGCCAATCAGTTCGTCTTCGCGCGCTCCGGGTCGTTCCGATGGGGTCGAGCGCTGGACTTCCTGCGACCGGTCGACGGCGAGACCTCGATGCTGTTGAGCGACGGCGACGACCATCGGCGACGGCGCCGCCTCGTCGAGCCCGGCCTGCATCACCGCCGGATCGCCGACCACGTCCCGACCATGGCCGCCAACGCCGACGCCGTGATCGACCAGTGGCACCCCGGCGAGGAGCACGACGCCTTCGCCCAGTTCCGGGCGGCGATCCGGCGCACCACCCTCGACACCCTCTTCGGCCCGTCCCTCGCCTCCGACGCACAGTGGCTCGGTGAGGACCTGCAGGTGATGATCGACCTGTGTGACGCCCTGCCCCAGGTGGTCGGGACGCGGCGACGTCTGCGCACCCCGCTGTGGCGCCGCGCGATGGCTTCCCGCGACCGGGTCGATGCCCGGATCCATGCCGAGATCGCGCGGGTCCGTGGCCTCGGGGCCGGTGCAGAGGCCTCGATCATGGACACCCTGGTCCACGGTCGCGACGGCGACGGCGCCGGGCTGGCCGACGAGGAGATCCGCGACCAGGCGGTCACGCTGATCGTCGCCGGCTACGAGACCACCAGTGCACTCCTGGGCTGGGCGCTGCACGCCATGCTCGCCCAACCTGAGGTCTGGGCCCGAGCCGCTGAGGAAGTCGCCACGGTCGTCGGTGACGCCCCGCCCACCGCCGGCCAGGTCCGGGCGATGCCGTACCTCAACGGCGTGGTCAGCGAAGCGTTGCGCCTCTGGGCTCCTGTCGTGGTGCTGGCCCGCTGGCTCGCCGAGCCGATCTCCTTTGCCGGCAAGGACATCCAACCGGGACGCTCGGTGGTGATCAGTCCGTACCTCACCCATCGACTGCCCGAGCTGTGGCCCGAGCCGCTGGAGTTCCGTCCGCAACGTTGGATCGAGGGTGACGCCTTGCACCGCAAGCCGAAGCCGTACGAGTACCTTCCGTTCGGCGGTGGCGCCCACCGGTGTGTCGGTGCGGCGATGGCGGTGACCGAGGTTGCGGTGATGCTCGCCCGGATCCTGGCACGGACCGACATCTCCCTCGTGCCACAACGGATCCGGCCGCGCAGCATGGTCACGATGAAGCCACGCGACGGTGTGCGGATCCGGGTGCAATCGGTCCGGTGAGCCTCAGCGCTGGTCCCACCAGCGCAGCACCCGCAGGGCCCAGAAGGTGATCCACTTCGACGGCTCCCCGCCCGGTGCGTCGACGTGGAACCACACCGCCCCGGGGTGGCGTCGCGCCTGCAACCAGGTCCCGTCGGGTTGCCGCTCGGCCCGGATCAGCTCAATCGCCTCACCCACACGGGGATCGCGATCACGCTGTTCCAAGGCGCTGGCCCGCCGGAAGTGGTCCGCGGCACGCAGCACGTTGTAGTACCAGCGGAACGGATAGCCGAACTGCACGGTCCACGGCGCCACCGACTCCCCGGTGGAGCGGCGCCGGTGCAAGTGGCGCTGCAGCAGGTACTCCTCACCGGCGTGCCGGGCCTGACGACTCCGACTGGTCCCGCCGGTGGCCTCCTCGAAGCTCACCAGTCCGTCGAGGGCGTTCAGGGTCGAGTGGTACGAGGACACCCGTGCACCCTCGACCCAGTCGCAGTTCCAGCCGCCGTCGTCCAGGCGGTGCTCGACCAGCCAGTCGACCAGCGGCTCCACGGGGACGCCGAGCCACAGCCCGTTGGCCACGGTGAAGGCATTGATGCAGCAGTCCACCTCGCCCTGCCAGTACGGAAGGTCCTCGTACTCCCAGCGGCAGTGCTCGGCCAACAGCTCCGGGGTCCGACGGGCGACGAGCACCGCCGGGTCGAGACCCCACTCCCGCAGTGAGTTCAACGCCCAGGTCGTCGCAGTCCAGGGTTGGGCCATCTCGTCGTCGCTGTCGCGGTCGATCCCGACCGGACGCTTCGGGAAGTATGCACCGCCGGCCCACTGCCCGTCCTCGTCCTGGACCGCCAGCAGCTCCGCTCCGAATCCCTCGCTCGCCACCCGGGCACGGGTGGCCTGCCACTGCGTCGCGTCGGCATCCAGCAGGTCTCGCTCGACCTGCCAGCGCAGCGCCGGGTCGGAGTCGAGCAACCAGGCCGTGATGTCGTCGTTGATCATTCAGCCAGCGTAGTGCCCGGGCGCGCGACAGGGACCAGATCGGTACGACCCTGCCAGGATCCGTGCTCCGACAGAGCTCGGAACCGCAGGGTCGTGAACTCGTGGTGGAAGTCGCGTCGCTCCCGTTCGGCCATCCCGTCGACGTGGTGTCGCGCCTGTGGTCCCTGACCACGGCCGTGGACCATCGAGACCATCTCGCGCAGGCTGCGCCACACCGTGAAGGTCGAGATCGTCCGCGGCGGCCGCATGGCCGCCAGGGCCAGGGTCGTGCCGGGATCGTCACGCACCTGCCGCTCCACCGGACGCCCCCAGCGCAGGAACCGAGGGACCTGCGGGATCCGCATCCGGGCGATCGTGACCGCCACCACCGGCTCGTCCGGCTCGAGCTTGGCGTGACCGGTGAGAAGGTCGTCGACCGCGGCGACGTGGCCCCAGGTCCGTACGTGGGCCAGCCGCACGTGCCAGCCGTCTGCCAAACGGCGACCGAAGCGGTCCCGGTCGAGGAACTCCTCGAGCGCCGACTCATCAGCCCACACGGCAAAGGTGGCGCACCGGCGCAGCTGCATCCGCCGTGGTGACACCACCGGGGCACCGAGCTCCATCGCCGCCATCACCTCGATGTGGAGCAGGCCGGGGGCACTCGGTCGACGCAGCAGCGCCCGCGCAGTGACGGCGGCCGGAAGCTCGGCCAGGTGGAAGCTGACCAGGCTCATGGGTTGGCGACTCCCCCGTGCCCGGCGGAGGATTCCCGCACCACCAAGGACCATCCGACCGTTTGCCGCTGCGGCCCTTCCTGGGCGTCGCTGACGGCCTGCAGGGCGATCGTGGCGATCTCGGCGCGGTTCGGTGAGATCGTGGTGAGGGTCGGGTTCGACGCTCGTCCGTACGGGATGTCGTCATGGCCGACGACGGCGATGTCATCGGGCACGTCCAGACCGGCCCGCTGCAGCCCGCGGATCAGCCCCAGGGCGATCCAGTCGGTCACGCAGAAGACAGCATCGGGGCGCTCCTGGAGCTCGACGATCCGGCGGGCGGCCGATTCGCCGTCGTCACCGCTGATCCCCGTCGTCTCGAACTGCAGGTCCGACGAGACAGGGCATCGCGCTGCGGTGAGGGTGTCGTGCCAACCCTGCCAACGAGCGTTGGAGGCGTTCAGGTTGGTCCCGACGATCGCGACCCGGCGTCGGCCGGTGTCGAGCAGGTGTTCCACTGCGGCGCAGGCCGCGGCCAACCGGTCGATCGCGACCGAGGTGACCGAGTCGGGCCAGTCCCGGTCCCCCAGCAGCACCAGGGGCAGCGTTGACCTGCGGGCTTCGATGTCATCGCGGTCCAGGGTCGTGGGGCTGAGCACGATCCCGTCGATCCGTTGACCGAAACTGCCCTCCAGGGCGGCAAGTTCACGCTCGCGGGAGCCGTGGGTCTGCTCGACCACGAGATGGAGCCCCATCGCTTCGGCGGCATCGAGCATCTGCTGGGCCAGGGAGGCGAAGTAGGGCATCTCGAGCTGGGGCACGACCAGTGCCACCAGACCGGTGCGGCCCCGAGCCAGGTTGCGGGCCACCAGGTTCGGTCGGTAGCCCAGCTCGGCCACCGCCTGCTCGACGCGCTCGCGGGTCCCGGCCGAGACGTGCACGTAGCCGTTGACGACATTGGACACCGTCCGCATGGAGACCCCTGCCCGTTCGGCGACGTCGACCAGACGTGGGTGGCTGGATCTGCGGCTCATCGGGCCATTCCACCACGGTCACCCGCCGAGGGCCCGTTGCGCCTCCTCCAGGAAGGTGGTGGCGGCATCGGCGGCGCTCGCCTTGCCGAAGCCGACGGACTCGTTGGCACGGGTGAAGGCCGACAGCAGCTCACCGTAGCCGGTGGGCCACGGGCCGGGAGCCGGTCCGGCGAGCTCGGCGTAGTCGTCGATGTAGTCGACTGCGGCCCGGGTCGCCCGGTCCGCGTGAGCCAAGCTCTCCCGGGCGGCCTCGGTGGGTGGCACGCCCAGCAGCAGTCCGATCACGTCAGTGGCCTCGGCATCGTTGATCAGGTGATTGACCAACTGTGCCGCAGCATCCGGGTTCGCGGCGTTGGCGGAGATGCACCAGAAATCGAGCGCCTTCACGAACAGCCCGGAGAAGTCACCCTTGGTCTTCTGCGGCATGGGTGACACCTCCACGGAGCCGTCGCGGATGAGCGGCTGGTAGAAGGTCACCTGCTGCACCCAGCCGGAGGTGAGGGCGGCGTCGCCGGTCGACATCGGGTTGGTCTCGAAGTCACCCCCGGCCGCGGTGACATCGGACGGCGGTGCCGCCTTCGCCTTGCGCAGCTCGTCCCACAGCGTGAACCACTGGGCGATCACCTCCGGGGTGAGCTGCAGCGATCCGTCGTCGGCGAACTGGTTGCCGACCTCCTGACGGGCGTAGACATCGAACATCTGGAAGTTGCCGCCCATGTCGGTCGTGCCGTACTTGCCCGTGTCGGTGGCGAATTCGGTGACCCAGTCGCGGAAGTCGTCCCAGGTCCACTCGACCGGCACCTCGGCTCCGGCGTCACTGACCATCGACCGACTGGAGAAGATGGCCGGGGCGATGGAGCTCTGGCCCACGCCGTACAGGGTGCCGTCGACCAGACCGGAGCCACGGACATCCTCGTCCAGCAAGGACAGGTCGAGACCGTTCAACGCGCTCACGTCGGCGAAGACTCCACGACTGGCGTACTCGACGAAGTAGGTCATCGACATCCGGAAGACATCCGGTGGTTCACCGGCAGCGGTCTCGGTGGCGAGCTTGTCCCAGTAGTCGTTGAAGGCCACGCCGGAGCCGATGGCGGTGACACCGTCCTGGGCCTGCGACCACGAGTCCAGCACCGCGTTCATCGCTTCGTGCACCGGGGCGCCGCCGTACCAGCTGACCATCAGCTCGCCGCTGTCGGCCCGTCCGGAGTCGGCTCGACACCCACCGGCAGCCAGGGCGAGACCGGCTGCCGCTCCCGCGCCCAGCAGGCTACGTCGATCAATCGTGGGCATGACTCACTTCCTTGTCCCGGAGCGGTGCCCCGTGTCGTCGGACGATGGCGGTTCGGCCCACCGCCAGTTGTGGGCCGCGATCCGGGGGGTGTAGCGACCCACCGGCAGGTCGTCACCCAGCCGCATCATCCAGCGGGCCAGCCACTGGGTCAGCTCGGCGAGGGTCGCGGCGTGCTCCGGATCGTCGGCGAGGTTGGTGACCTCCGCCGGATCACGGTCGAGGTCGTACAGCCAGGTGGTGCCGGCCTGATCCATCACCAGCTTCATCGACCCTCGCTGCACCGAGCGTTCCTGTCCCGACTGGGTGACGCTGTTGAGTTCGTCGAATGTCCTGCCCTCGTAGGGGAAGTGAAGCTCGGGCCTGGCGTCGGCACCGTACTCGAGCCCGCCGTAGCCGAGCTCGACGTAGCCGGTGGTGAACTCCTCGCCCGGGTCACGACTGTCGTCGAACAACGGAGTCAGGTCCCGCCCTTGGACGCCGATCGGCAGCTCCTGGTCGATCAGTCCGCAGATGGTGGGCATCACGTCGACGATCGAGACGCACTCCTGACGCACCTGGCCGACCGGCACACCCGGACCGGCCATCACCAGCGGGATGCGGGTCAGCACCTCCGGCAGGCCGGCACCCTTGCGCTGCAGGCCGTACTCGCCCACGTAGTCGCCGTGGTCGGCCAGGAAGACCACGATCGTGTTGTCGAGGTGGGGGCCCAGCCCGTCGAGCAGGCGGGCGATCTGGTCGTCGACCATGCGCAACATGCCCAGATAGGTCGACAGGTAGCGGCGCCAGTGCTCGTCATAGCCGGGACGCTTGGACTCGATGAGCTCGCGCAACCATCGGTATCGCCAGGAGAGCTGGTCGACCACCTCCGGACCCGCGTGGCGCTGATGGCCCTCGGCGAGCTCGGTGAACATCGACCAGTACGGCTCCGGGGCCTGGTACGGATTGTGCGGCTCGGGGAAGGACACCCAACAGAAGAAGGGAACCTCGCTCGGCCCGTCCGGTCGTGCGGCGTGGATCTCGGCCAACGCATCGTCCACGATCCGGTGCGGCAGCTGCGCCTCGACCGGGTACGGCGTCGCCTCCTCGGCCACGGAGTGGTCCAGCTCGCCCAGCCACTGGTCGAACTGGGCGTGCACCGGGTCCCGTTCGGGTCCGTTGGTGTGCATGTAGGGGCCGCTGAAGTGGTCGACGGCGTCGGCCTTGCGGTGCATGTGCGGCTTGCCGTGGAAGAACGTCTCGTAACCGGCCCGGTCGAACACGTCGATCAGGTCCTCGCCGAAGAAGGCCTCGCGGTCATTGGAGTTCTGCCGGACCTGGTGGGCCGAGGGATAGCGCCCGGTCAGCAGGCTGACCCGGGCCGGGACACAGGCCGGAGCCGAGGTGTGGGCCCGTTCGAAGCTCGTGCCACGGGCAGCCAGGCCGGTCAGGGTCGGCATCACCGTCGGGCCGTACCCGTCCGGGTCGGTGAGGTCGGCCCGGTGCTGGTCGGTCATCACCCACAGCACGTTGGGCCGGGATCGATCGGGGGCCATCGTTGTGCTCCTGCTCCGTCGGTTGTCTCGAGTCTGACACAGATTTGCAGCGCTGCAAAGAGTCACCGTGTGAGGATGGCTGACATGGTGAGCGACAGTCGACCACGGGTCCCCCGACTCCTGGTGGCCACACTCGCTGCGGGTACCTTGCTCAACCCGCTGAACAGTTCGATGATCGCGGTCGCACTGGTCCAGTTGCAGGAAGCCTTCTCGATCGGCGTCGGCACCGTCACCTGGCTGATCTCCGGCTTCTATGTCGCGGCAGCGGTCGGCCAGCCACTGATGGGCCGGCTCGTCGACCAGTTCGGAGCCCGACGGTTGTTCATGGCAGGCCTGGTCCTGGTGCTGCTCACCTCCGCAGCGATGCCCTTCGTCCCCAACTTCTGGTGGCTGGTCGCGCTGCGGGCCGTGCAGGCCCTGGGCACCTCGACGGCGTACCCGGCCGCGCTGGTCCTGATCCGTGCTGCCACACCCGGCAAGGACGCACCCGCCGGCGCGATGGGGATCCTGGCCATGGCCGGCTCCACCTCAGCCGCGCTCGGCCCGGTGATCGGCGGTGTCCTGGTGTCCTTGGCCGGCTGGCAGGCCGTCTTCCTGGTCAACGTCCCGTTCACCCTGGTCGGCCTGCTGCTGGCGAGCCGGACCCTTCCCCGTACGACGCCCGACCGCGCCGACACCGGTCCGCGGTTCCGCGGACTGCTCGCCGAGATCGACCTGCCCGGGATCGCCTTGTTCACCATGACCCTGGTCTCGGTGTTGTTGTTCCTCCTGTCCTTCTCGACCGAGCCGCGCTGGTGGTGCCTCCCGATCTTCCTGCTGGGACTGGTGGCCCTGATCATCCGTGAGCGAGCCGTACCGACCCCGTTCCTCGACGTGCGGGGACTGGCCGCGAACCCGGCCCTCACTTCGGTGCTGGTGCAGCAGGCGACCATCCAGCTGGTCTTCTACTGCGCGTTCTTCTCACTGCCGATGTGGTTGGAGTCAGTGCGGGAGTTCGAGACTGCGGCCGCCGGGGCCTTCGTGCTGCCGATCGCCGGACTCGGGGTGCTGACGATCCCGCTGGCGGCCCGACTGATCGACCGGCGCGGATCCCGCGCGGCGCTGGTGCTCGGCTCGGTGGTGTTGTTGACCGCCACCATCGGCATGCAGGTGCTCGACGATGCCACCCCGATCCTGGTGATCGTCGGATTCATGGTGCTCTTCGGGATCCCCAACGGGTTCAACAACCTGGGCCTGCAGACCGCGCTCTACACCGCCACGCCGGCAAGTCGGACCGGATCCTCCGGAGGGCTGTTCCAGACCTTCCGCTACCTGGGAGCCATCAGCGCGACCGCCGTGATCGGCATGATCTTCGAGAACGACCTCACCAGCGCAGGCCTGCACCGCCTGGGTCTGGTGATGAGCGCCGGCGCGATCGTCGTTCTCGTCCTGGCATTGACGATCCGCCGCCACCGAGTGGACGCCTGACCCGCGCCCGATCCCCGAGCTCGTCGAGGGGTCACAACCCTGCGTCAGCCAGCACATTCCGTCCGACCGCGACCTGGGCGGCACGCCGACCCGGCAGGGTGTGCCAGTAGTACCAGACCATCAGCGAGATGCACAGCGCCCAGGCTCGACCCTTCGCCCAGGTGGTGTCGTCGACGCCGAGCCGTTCACGGAACAGTTCCCGACCTGCCGGGTCCAGCACCTGCCACGCCACCACCAGGTCCACCGTCGGATCACCGACCGAGGGACCGAAGTCCAGCACCGCAGCGAGGCGACCGTTCCGGACCAGGAGGTTCTCCCCGGTCAGGTCACCGTGGTACCAACACGCCGTCGTGGTCTCGGCGGCCCCTGGTAGTCGGAGTGCTTCCTCCCACAGGTGTTCGGCAGCGTCGAGGTCGTAGCCGAAGTCGCCGAGGGCTCGACAGCGGGCCAGGTTGTCACGCACGGCTGGGTCCAGATCAGCCAGTGCGGTGCCCCGGTACGACCTCGGCAGGTCGCTCTCCGGCAGGTCAGTGGGAATGGGTGCCGCTCGCAGGGACTGGATGAACGCGGCGAGGTCTTCGGCCAGCTGCTCGCTGTCCGACGGTGGGCCGTCCGGCAGTACGACCTCGGGATGGTCGCCGGCGATCCAACGGACCACGGACCAGTGTTCGCTGTAGATCGGTGTCGGTTGGCCGACCGCGACCACTTCCGGGACGGGCACGGACAGCGCCGGGGAGAGCCTCGGGGTCCAGTGCGCTTCGGCCAGGATCATGCGTGATCCCCCGGGTTGGCGCGGCAGTCGGACCAGCAGGTCCTGGCCGAGACGGAACAGGACATTGGTCGACCCGGTCGACTCGAGTCGCGTCAGCGGCAGCCGGGCCCACGGACGATGGTGGGACTCCAGCAGGCCCCGCACCAACGCGTCGTCGATCACGAGCTCGTCGTCATGGAGTCGGGGCACCCGGTCAGTCCAGCGGATCGGTCTCGGCAGGTCAATCGGTTTCTCCCCAGACTTCTACGCTGGAGCGATGTTGACTGCTGAAGCCCTCGCCGAAGCCACCTCGCTCGTCGGCCGGCACGTCCCGGTGACGCCCTGTTACCGATGGCCCCTGCTCGAAGAGGCAACCGGGACGCACACCTGGGTCAAGCACGAGGACGCCACCCCGACCGGGGCCTTCAAGGTGCGCGGCGGGTTGGTCTTCGCTGATCACCTTGCTGCGGCGAGCAGTCCACCAGCGGGACTGATCGCTGCCACGCGCGGCAATCACGGGCAGTCAGTCGCCTTCGCCGCCCAGCGTCATGGGCTCCCGGCCACCATCGTCGTACCGGAGGGCAACAGCACCGCCAAGAACAACTCGATGCGGGCCTTCGGTGCCGAGCTGGTGATCCACGGCCACGACTTCCAGGAGTCGTTGGAGCATGCCACGGCACTGGCTCGCGAACGGGACCTGGTGTTCGTCCCGTCCTTCCACCCCGACCTGGTGGCCGGGGTGGCCACCGGGGCGGCCGAGCTGCACGCACAGGCCGGACCGCTCGACGTCGCCTATGTGCCGGTCGGTCTCGGGTCAGGGATCTGTGCCCACATGGCGGTGCGAGACCTTCTCGGGCTCGACACCGAGATCGTCGGCGTCGTGGCTGACGGTGCACCGACGCATGCCCTGTCGTACGAGGCCGGCCGCCCGGTGCCGACCGAGTCGGCCGACACCTTCGTCGACGGGGTCGCCACGCGGACACCGGTGCCGGACGCCGTCGCCGCGATGGTGGCCGGGGTGTCCCGCTTCGTACGGATCAGTGAGGCTGATGCCCTGGAGGCGATGCGGCTGATGTGGCACACCACCCGCCACATGCCGGAGCCGGCCGGTGCCCTGTCGTTGGGCGGGTTGTTGGCCGATCAGCATCGACGTCCGGGCCTGCGCTGTGCAGTGATCCTGTCCGGTGGCAACTGTGACGACGACCTGGTCCGTGCGGTCGCCTCGGGTGATCATGCCCGATAGAGGCAGAAGGGATGTCCTTCCGGATCGATCAGCACCCGGACATCCTCCTGCGGCTGGAACTCCGCCAGTCGTGCACCCAGGGCGACGGCATCCTCGGTCGCCCCGGCCAAGTCGTTCACCGCGATGTCGAGGTGGAGTTGCATCCCCGGTCGACCGGCCTCGCCCGGCCACACCGGCGGCTCGTGGTGGGGCTCGAGTTGGACCGCGAGGTTGAACGGGTGCCCGGGCATGCCCAAGGTCACCCAGGTCTCCTCGTCGTCGCTGAGCTGCCACCCCAACAGGTCGGCCCAGAACCGTCCCAGCGCTCTCGGGTTGCGTGCTCCCAGCACGGTGCCGAGCCAACCGTCCTTGCTCCGTCCGCGGATCATGGGGACCTCCTGTCCGTGCCCGACCGGCCTCGGCCGGGTCACCGACCTCCACGGTAGACCGGGTCGGCTCGGTCCGGGCCAGGTGACACAGCATGGCTGGTCCGCGACACACAGGGTCGGGTTGGTTGCGGGCCGCTCCGGTTCACTCTAATCTGGAACCAGTCAAAAGTCGGGGTGGGTCATGGGTCCACCAAGGTGTCCTTGCAGGGGTGCAGGTCGGAACCGCGCACCCCGAGGCTTCTGCCACACACGCAACGAGCAAGGAGAACCTCGCGCATGTCCATGATCAACCAGACCATCGGTGAGTGGAAGGCGACCGCCTTCGTCAACGGGGAGTTCGTCGACTACTCCTCCGCCGATGTCGCCGGCAAGTGGGCGATCTACTTCTTCTATCCCGCCGACTTCACCTTCGTCTGCCCGACCGAGCTGGGCGACCTGGCTGACCATCACGAGGAGCTCAAGGGCCTCGGGGTCGAGGTGTTCTCGGTCTCCACCGACACCCACTTCACCCACAAGGCCTGGCACGCCTCGTCGGACACCATCAACAAGATCACCTACCCGATGTTGGGCGACCCGACCCACGCCATCTCGCGCCAGTTCGACGTGCTGCGTGAGGACGAGGGCCTGGCCAACCGCGGCACCTTCCTGGTTGATCCGGACGGCGTCGTGCAGTTCTTCGAGATCACCGCCGAGGGTATCGGCCGCAACGCCGCCGAGCTGGTCCGCAAGGTCAAGGCCGCGCAATACGTGCGCAACCACCCGGGCGAGGTCTGCCCGGCCAAGTGGGAAGAGGGCGAGGACACCCTGGCCCCGTCGTTCGACCTCGTGGGCAAGATCTGATGCTCGACCCGACCTCGCTCGAGCAGCTCAGCTCGGTCCTGACGAACCTGCGCGCACCCATCGAGCTTGTCAGCACACTGGATGAGTCCCCCAAGGGCGTCCAGATGGCTGAGCTGCTCGACGAGGTCGCCACCACCTCGGACAAGGTGACCCATGTGCGTACGGGGGACGACGCGCGTCGCCCGTCGTTCCGGATCGTGCGCTCCGGCACCGATGTCGAGGTGACCTTCGCCGGGTCTCCCCTGGGACATGAGTTCCCGTCGTTGATGTTGGCGATGCTCCATGTCAGCGGACATCCGCCCAAGATCGACGCCGCCATGGTGGAGCAGATCCAGTCGCTGGACACCGACCTCCACTTCGAGACCTATCTGTCGCTGACCTGTCAGAACTGCCCCGATGTGGTGCAGTCACTCAACATCATGAGTGTGCTGAACCCTCGCATCACCCACACCGCGATCGAGGGCGGCACCTTCGAGGCCGAGGTCAACGACCGCAACATCCAGGCGGTCCCGACGGTGTACCTCAACGGGGAACTGTTCGGCAGCGGGAGGATGTCGCTGGCCGACATCCTGTCCAAGGTGGACGACTCCCATGAGGAGAAGGCGGCCGCGCAACTGGCCGAACGGGATCCTTACGAGGTCCTGGTCGTCGGCGGTGGACCCGCCGGTGCAGCCGCAGCGCTCTACACCGCCCGCAAGGGCATCCGGACCGGCATCATCACCGACCGGTTCGGCGGGCAGCTGCTCGACACCATGGCGATCGAGAACTATCCCTCCATCACCCACACCGAGGGCCCCCGGATGGCTGCCGACCTGCAGCAGCACGTCCAGGCCTACGACGTCGACGTGATCACCTCGGTGCAGGCCTCGCAACTGGTGCCGGCCGAGACCACCGGTGGCATGCACACCGTCGAGCTCACCAACGGCGCCCAGCTGACCAGTCGGTCCGTGGTGATCGCCTCGGGGGCTCGCTGGCGCACGATGGACGTCCCGGGCGAGCAGGAGTACCGCAATGCCGGTGTCACCTTCTGCCCGCACTGCGACGGCCCGCTGTTCAAGGGCAAGCGCGTCGCGGTGATCGGGGGCGGCAACTCCGGCGTCGAGGCCGCGATCGACCTGGCCGGGATCGTCGGTCACGTCACGGTCGTGGAGTTCCTCGACGAGATGAAGGCCGACCAGGTGCTGCAGGACAAGCTCCGCAGCCTCCCGAACGTGGACGTGCTGCTGGGTCGACGCACCACCGAAGTGGTCGGCGACGGGACCCGGGTGACCGGGCTGGCCCACGCTCCACGCGACGGTGGCGAAGCCGTCGTCACCGAGCTCGACGGAGTGTTCGTCCAGATCGGACTGCTGCCCAACACCGAATGGGTCGCCGACGTCCTGGATCGCAACCAGCACGGGGAGATCCTGATCGACAGCCGCGGCGCGACCAATGTCGCGGGTGTCTTCGGCGCCGGTGACTGCACGACGATCTCGTACAAACAGATCACCACGGCCAGCGGATCCGGAGCGACCGCGGCGCTGACCGCCTTCGACCACTTGATCCGGTCGTCGGTCGACGACGGTGCCCTGGTGGAGGCCTGAGCCACCGCACCACACCAGTTCGAGGGGCGTCCCGCACACCGCGGGGCGCCCCTCGTTTGTCAGTCGAGCCCCGACGAACTCACCTCTTCAACGGATACCGTTCAAGGAGAGTAGGCACTCCACTGCTTGCCTCTATGTAGCCCTTCAGGTCCGGATCCAGATAGCCGGCGAGATCGGTGAGGTCGTCGTACCGCGCTGCAACATCCGCCGACCAGATCCGATGGTGGTGACCGATCCGATTGCGAATGGTCCGCAATCTCGCGACCCGGTCATGAACCGTTGCACGAGCACGGTCGGGCGCGCCGGGAAAGGCTGCGGCGAGGTCTGGCCACAGGAACGTCTGCTGCTTGGAGAGCATCTGGTGCCAGAACCCAAACGGAAGCTCGGACACAATCTGGTTGCCGTCAACTCTCTTGTGGTTCCTTCGCACCCGCTTCTGCGCTTCCTGGATCTCGAGGTAGGGATGATTGTGCCGTCCATGACCTCGCGCATCACGGCCCAGCTCCCGTGCGTCATCGAAGACCCACAGGCTTGAGCGCAGTCTCCTCCTGTGCCGCTGCGCCAGTCGCCGATCAATCGCATTGCGCAGCGCCACTTCAACATGCCCCAGCGACTCCCAGAACGTCGATGCGAGCGTGGCATTCCACTCGTACAAGATGACCCAGAAGCGCCTCGCAGCGGATGCAGACTACGCCTCGGAAGATCGTGCTCGGCTGGTCTGGATCAGCCTGGGCCGGTGCCGTGTCGTAGGCGCCGGCGAACTGTCCGGTCAGTCGGGGATGTCTGAGGCCGAGCATCCGGTGGATCTCGGAGGCCGTGCGCGAGGGGCTCTTCTGCACGGCCGCGAGCAGGTCAACCCCCTCCACGTACGCCCGTTCGGTGAATCGTGACGCCATGAAGTATTCCGGGTTCACCGCGCTCAGCCCATGCGCCAAAAGGTCATCGAATGCAAAGGAATCCGCGTCGGTCGTGATCAGATGCCTGGCTCCCGCACGGATCGCGTCAGCGAGCACCTGCCGATCCTCAGGCGTACTGGTCACCAGACCTTCTGTGTGCGGCGCGGTTGGCGACAGTTCGGTGCCCAAAATCTCCTGGCGCACGATCGATGTCCGCGATGCCCGGCCGCGAGCATGCCGATCGGCCTCAGCCTCGACGTGCCTCGACCACGTCCACCGCAGGCCATCCGCACGCGCACCCGCGATCAGCAAGGTGCGTGTGATAAGTGAGGCAAGGGCATTCGCGTCCAGGAAGAGCAGCGGCGCTTCACTCACCGAGCAGCTCGGCCTCGATGTCGGCGGCGGACGCTTCAGCCATGCGGCGCATGAGTTGGGACTGCTGCATGGATGATGGATGACAGTTGGGGTGTCAGGCCGCAGGGCCCGCGGCGGGGTTCATGATGGCCTCGTGCTCGATGGGGTCAATCGGCCCAGCCGAGCCTGTCGGTGGTGGTTGCGTTCGATACACGTGATGGTCGGCCTCCAGGCGCCATCGGACGCTGATGCCCCACGTCCGCGGAATCTCTGGTGGCAGATCCTCCCCGGAAGGGAGATACTCGAGCCACGGTCTCAACCCGCCGGGGTACCGTACTGTCGCGGGCCCGCTCGCCGAGTCCGAGACAGCGCACAAGGAGCAAGGAGCAAGGAGCATGACGTCAGTTGCCCCCCACCCGATCATCGATCTCGTCGACGTCGTCTGCTCCCGGATCGAGGGACTGGCCCCGGAGGCCAAGGACTACGAGGCTGAGGGCGATCCGTGGGGTGTCTGCGCCTTCCTGATCGAGCCGAGCGCGGACGCGTACCACGTCACGGTGGCGAAACTGATCGGCCGCGAGCTGCGGACCGACGAGATCGGCATTCCCGCTGAAGCGAAGATTGGGGCGCTGGCGACCGAGTTCGTCACTGCGTTCGCCGAGGAGCAGGGCGACCTCGAACCGACGCAGGCTATCCAGATCGAGTTCGAGCGCGATCGTCGAAGGGTCATTGTGCGGTACCGCTCTCCGAACCGTTGGGGTAGTCCACGGTCGGGGTGGGCCGCCTACACAATGGCCGAGCATCCCGAGATCGCCGGGCCGCTCGATGAACGCTGGAACATTGCCTCGGAGGAGGAACGGCAGGCGCAGCAGATGATGCGCGACCAGACCGATTCCTATGCGAGTCTGCGCGAACAGATCGAGGACAGCCAGATGTTCCTCGACGAGGTCCGCGCTCGCGTCGTCCCCGCCTCTGACCAGGCGGAGGTCGAGCGGTATCGCCATCAGAACGGCGACGAGGCCGTCACTGAATGGATCGACCACGCCGCGTTCATCGCCGAGGGCGGCTTCCTGGAGCTTCATGCTCGCCTTTTCGAGCTCCAGTACACCCGAGGCGACGACCTCCCGACGCTGGTTCGCCGGCTGGAAGAGTGGCACCGCGACACCATGCGTGCGTTCCGGCTGTTCGAGCACCGGGCAGGGACGACGGAGTTCGCCACACCCACCCACCATCGTGAGTACTTCGCCATCAAGACCTGTGTCGACCTGATCTTCGTCGCCACCGTGCTCGGTCGCGCCGACATCGCTCGCGAGATCCTGGATCATCCCGCGATCTCTCATCTGCCGTACCGCCAGTTCGACTCCCTCGCGGTCGCCCACGGGGTGCCGCAGGACTCCGACCTTCACGCGGATCGCTCGAACGTCTGGCACGAGGACCCACGAAGCAGGCTGTGGCTGAAGGTCGCCGCTTCGACGCCGGGACGGCGACAGGCAGCGTTCACCAAGTTCGTCCGCTCGTGGCGAGAGGAACTCGCGAAGAAGCGCTGGCGCCAGACGTGGAACTGGGAAGGTGCCATGCTCGCCGTCCTCTTCGACCTGGATGACAGCGAGGTCCGCGACACCGCCGGCTACCCGGCCGACCTGGTCGACTGCGCCCGCAGCCAGGGAGTACCGGCTCTCGCCCCAGGCGTGCGGCTGCCGGGACCATGGAAGAAGCCCACCCCGCCGAAGGTCCTCGAACCCGCACGTACCCGCGACCCCCTTACCTCTCACACCGAGGGTGACGAGCTGCCACTGGCCGACTTCGCCACGCTCCTCACCCCGGTCGACGGTGACCCGGTCCCCGCCACCGATCTCGACGCGCTCCTCGACGCCGCCGTCGAGACCGGCACCATCCACCTCGTCGACTCCAGCGCTATCGACCGCACCGAGCTCGGCGAGATGCTCCAACTCACCTGCCGCATCGCCGGCCTCCCCTCCCCGGGCCGGATTCCGGCCCAGATACCCAAGTCCACCCCGAAGGCGCTCACCAAGTTCGACACCTGGCTCGAATCCGTCGGCGTACGCCTCCTCCAGGTCGATGTCGACTCCGGCGACCATTTCATCGCCCCCGTGCTCGCCGCCGACCACGCCGCTATCGCCGGCCGCACCTGCGCCGGCGTCCGACTGATCTCCGCCGACCAGATCCGGTGACCCCCAACAGGAGCCAGGAATGACCGAGGACCTGGACCTGCAGGCGGCCAACGAGGTCGGCGAGGAGAAGCTGCCGCTCACTCCAGACACGATCGCGACGTTCGCGACGCAGATGCTCGCGATGCCGTGGCAGGAATCCGACGACCCGGACGACCCCGTGGTGATGTGGCACCTCGGCGGATACGAGGGCTCCTCCGCGTTCGGGTTCCTCCACGTGATGGTGCTCGGCGAGGAGGCCGAGCCGGCCGAGCTGGCGGAACTGACCCCGCCGACGATCGCCGCGTTCACCGAGCGTTGGGGCCAGCCCGAGCGGACCGAGGTGGCAAGCCTGCCGGAGTTCGACCCGTCGAACCCGACCGGACCGTCGATGCTGCGGTTGATGGCGGATCATGTGGGGACGACCGGACTGCACTGGTGGCCGGCGGGCCCGGACCGATTGTTCATACTCGGCGTCCGCGAGGAAGAAGCGAAGCCGAGCCGCCTGGTCGAGTTCTGGGTGGTTCCGCCCGGCCTGCTCGAGCAGCAGGAGAGCCCCGAACCGGCCGTGTCCGACAGGGCCGACCGCGGCACCGGGTCCGCGCGTACGCTTCAGCACCTCCTGGACGAGGAGGCCCGGACCGTCCTCGGACGCCGCACCGCGGCGCAATGGCATGAGGTCATGCGTACCGTCGACGAGGCGGGCCGCAGCCGCGGAGGTATCAGTTGGGCGGCAGAGCCCGAGCACCACGGCTTCGAGTTCAGACAGTGGTCCGACGGTGCCGGGTCCGTCGCGGGCTGGTTCTTCGCGCCCGACGGCCAAGTGCTGCTCACCGTCTTCGACCATGAGTCCGCCCTGAACCTGCTTCCCGAGCACCGCGACGATTTCCAGGTCCAGGACCGGATGTACGACGGTTTGGCGCCGGAGCTAAGACAGCTGCTGCACAACCCGCCGCTGAGCTCGGACTTGACGATCGACGAACACCACATGGCTGCTTTCATGATCTGGTCCTCCGGCATCTTCGTCTACGACGGCGAGACCTGGTCGGCGGCCCCCGGACTGGCCGCGTGCATGACGAAGACCCCGGAGCTGTTCCAGACTGACCGAGACGGTTTCCTGAACAACGCCCGCGGGCAACTCGTCGGGCTGGCCGAGACCGGGCTGCCGCTGGTCCTCGACGCGATCGAGGCGGAGTATGCCCGACTCGCGAACGACGCCAGCACCGCACCAGCGACCTCCCTCGAGGGCACCTCAACACCGCCGCCCTTGGACGACTTCGTCATCTCCGCCGCCGAGCAGATGGTCGAGCTGCCGTGGCCGGAGTCCGCGGACCCGGACGAGCACCCGGCCTGGAAGATCGAGAAGCTCAGCGGGCGCACGGCGTACGGGATCGCCCACCAGCTGAAGTTCGGCTGGGACGTGACCCGCAGCGAGAAGACGCTGAGCGCTGAGCGGCTTGCGGCAATCGACGCGCGATTCGGAGCACACCAGGCGCTCGACCTCAATGCGCTTCCCGAGTATGACCCCACCGCCGAGATTCTCGACATGCGTGCCCTGCTGGCGTTGATCCTGCGCGACACGGGCGCCACCCGGGCACTGCGATGGCAGGCGACCGGCCGCCGCATCCTGCTGGCCGGTATCGAGGACGACCCCGGCGGCCTCGTGGCACAGCTCACCCGCCGTACACCCGCGGGGGCGGAACGGCTCACGGGCCTCGTGGTGGTTGCGCCTGAGATGTTCGAGGCGCCGTCGGAATCACCCAACCTCACCACCATGGCGCTGCCCGTGATCGCGGACTTCGCGATGCGCTACTCGTGGACCGACGAGGAGCGGGAAGCGTTCCGATCGCCGCCGTACCCGCTGCCGGCAGGATTGGTCCCGGCGATCGAGGCACTCGAGGCGGCGCTGCCGGCCGATCACGACGAGCGACGGCGGGAGTTGATCGCCCGGGCGGATGAGACGTACGTCCCCTCCTCGTTCTTCTCCGGCGCCCGCCGACCGATGGCGCGTACCGGACTGCCTGCGGTGGTGCTGGAACTGATCTCGGACGGTGTGCTCTTCGCTGACATGGACGAGGTCGAGTTCCTGCTCACTACCGTTCATGACCTGGACCTTCCGGAAAGGGACCGCGACGCGGTGCGACACGAGCTGCTGCGTCGACTGGTCGAAGTGCATCTTCTGGGCGGCGACCTCAGCTCGGCGCTGAATGCCGCCGAACGGATGAGCACGGTGGCCTGTGTCAGTGGCCACCTGGGCTGGCGCGAGGTAGCTGCCTACTTCGCCGCGACCGGCAGCCCGACCGAGTTCCTCGACCGGTGGGACCGCTACGATGCCCATCAGGACCTCAGCCAGCTCCGTCGGCTCCAAGAGCGACTCGTCCGGACGGTGGCGATCCATGAGGGCTGGCGCGCCGCGATCGAGGTGGCTGAGGACCGCCGGTTCGGCGCCGCGTTCCGACGGCACGCGTTCTACGCGCGTGCGTACGGTTACGACGACCTGATCACGTTGTTCTCCGGCGAGGCCGCCGGCGTCCTGGACGAGACCGGCGAACTGCACGCCCTGGTCGCGGCGGCGAGCGCCGAGACCCCGCGGCCGCCGACGGCGGACCACCGCGGCGCCGAGGAGCTCCTGGCACGGATCAGCGCACTCGACCCGGAGAGCAACGGCGAGGCGATGCGAGCACGCGACGGACTGCTGTTCTCACTGCAAGGCGCGGTCGGCGAGGAAGAGACGTTGAGCCGACTGCGGGCGCAGCTGCGGACCCCGCAGTGGGGCCCAGAGGCGACGCAGGTGGTCGATGCTGGGGCGGACGGGCCGGTCCGTCGCACCCACATCGTGATGTCCAACAGCGAGAGTACTGGGCCACTCCTCGACAACCTGCGCCCCTACCCCGAACAGATCCGATTCGCCCTGAACCAGATGAACGGGGACACGTTCTGGGAGTACCGCCTGTGGCGGGCGCCTGCGGACGCGAACCTGCTCGAGACGCTGCCCGACTCCGGCGGGTACCTGCAGTGCGGCGGCCGTGCGGAGGCGATGACCCTGCAGTGGCGCCGGCTGGACGCCGATGGGGTCACGCACCAGTACGCCGTCGGCAAGTCCGACGTACCGCAGGACGCGCCCGCCGTACACTTCGCCGCCCGGACCGGCGGATCGGTCGGGGACGTACCCGCCGATCAGGTCTTCACCGCCGACGAGGCCGCACGCGTGGTCCATCACTACTTCCTCACCGACACGGTCCCCGACAGCTACCGGCTCAGTCCGATCAGCTCGTGCTGTAGGACGCACGACCACCCCAGCTGCGAGGGACGATCGTCGCCGCCCGGCCGGACATTGGAGTTCGCGGACCGCAACCTCAAGATCGGCGTACTCCAGGAGCTGATGGACCAGGGCCGCCTGCCCCGCTTCGACTGGGCCGAGTTCGCCGCCTCGCAGCAGATCGACCTCGACGAGAGCGGGGTGCTCGGTACGGCGATTCCGGAGGCGCTGGCGTACGTCGACGCCGTCTCGATCACCCCGGAACTCGCCGAGCACGTCACCAGCATCGAGATGAAGGCGAGCAATGACATCTACGTCGAGCTCTCGCTGGACTGGAACGGCGAGGACGACCTGTTCGACGTCAGCACCCTCACCGACCTGCGTCATCTCCCGCGGCTTCGGTCGGTGGAGCTGCTGTACGACCTGGTCGACCCTGATCCGGCCCTCCTCGACGAGATCGCTGCCGCACGCGACCACGGTATCGACGTCCGCTATGCCGACGAGTGGTCCGGCCGCGTGCCCGATGACCCCTCCGGGAGGAGGCCCTGGAGCGTTCGGGATCGACGTCCTGAAACCCCCGATTCCACGCGAGCTGGAGCGACGCCGAAGACCGCCGAACAGCCCTCCGAGATGACGGTCGCCGCCGCCGCGCCCGGCGGCTGGTTCCTGCTGAGCCAGGGCGTCGACCTGTTCCTGGACGCGCGCTACAGCATCGGCGCCGCGTTCGACGGCTCGCTGCTGTTCCGGCTCTCCCCGGCCGAGAAGGCGGCGTACACCCTGGACGGCGACGCGTACCTCAGCAGGCTCGCCATGCGCATCCACGACGAATCGCTGTGGAGACATGGCCGGCCGTTCTACAACCGCGATCTGTACCGCGGCGAGAAACGGAAGCACTATCGGCAGCAGGCGTCGGGGGCGATCGCGGCGTGGCGGGACGACGCGTCCCCGGGATCCTGATCGGCCGAACGGACCACCGGCTGTTCAGAGTCCAGTGGGGACGCGCCGATGGCCATGGTCGGATCTTGGTCGAGGAGATCGATGCGCCCTCCGCGGGCAGGCCAGTGAGGTTCCGGTGACGGAAACGCCGTGGGATCTGCCTCGAGGACGTATGCGAGGTCGTCGCGTTCGTCGCGCAGATCCTCGAGGTCCGCGCGACTGATCGAGCTCGTCCCAGGCTGGTCCGAGACGACCTGGCGTGACTGGCTGGACGAGCGGGGCCAGAGGTTCCGGGAGGGAATCGAGATCACGGCGTCTGATTCGTTCCAGGGATACAGGCGCACGATCGATGAGCACCTCGAGATCGCGACCGCGGAGTACATCAACCGGTTCAACCATCGACGACTCCACGACGGGATCGGCATGATCCCGCCCGTCGAGCTCGAGGACATCTACCATCACCACCAGACCGTGCCGGCGACCGCTGGCGCGGCACTTTGCGAGCCTCTCACAAACCCTGGGCGATTCAGTTCGGGAAGAAGCGTGGCAAGAACGGAAAACGACCAGGCCCACCAGTCCACGATGACCTGGTCAAGCGTGACTTCTCCGCCGATGACGCCAACGAACTGTGGCTCCCCGACATTCCCCCACACTCCGCGCGGGAGGTGCCCCCTCCGAGCACTGGACCGATGAGGGCAAGCTCTACCTCTGCGCCATCAAGGACGGGTTCTCAGGCCGGATCGTCGGCTACTCCATGGACAGCCGGATGAAGGCGCGCCTCGCGGTGAACGCCCTGGACAACGCGCTATCCAGGCGTCGCGACGCCGCCGGTTGCATCGACCGATTGAACCCAAGCAGTTCAGGTCACGGAAGTTCGTGCACGCCTTGAACCGTCATCACCTCATCGGATCGATGGGCCAAGTCGGTGCTGCCGGGGACAATGCTGCGATGGAATCGTTCTTCGCGCTGCTCCAGAAGAACGTGCTCGACCGCAAGCGTTGGCGGACCCGAGAGGAGCTACGGATCGCGATCATCACCTGGATCGAACGCACCTACCACCGTCGTCGCCGGCAGGCCCGTCTGGGCCGATTGACCCCCATCGAATACGAGGCGATCATGAACCCGGCCGTGAGCCTCGCGGCCTGACACCCCAACTGTCACCTAAACGTGCGGCAGTCCCGAGCTGCTGTTCGGCCCGTCCACCGCTGAGCAGCGGGCGCTGCTGGATCCCCTCCCGGAGGGCGTCAGCGTCGTCAACGGAATCGACCGCGACACCGCCGGCGTCGCGGTCATGTTCGCGAGCAACGGGTC
>DVLP01000311.1 GCA_018715445.1 Candidatus Avipropionibacterium avicola
CCACGCCCCCCGAGCACGAGCCCACGCCCCCCGAGCCCGTCGAGGGGTCCGACGACGACATCCCCCACCAGGTCCGCGCGCTGGCCCAGCAGTTCCTCACCGCCCCGCGCCACCTCGGGATCCACTCCGGCGGGATGATCCTCACCGAACGTCCCATCGGCGAGGTGGTCCCGATCGAGCGCGCCCGGATGGCCGACCGCACGGTGGTGCAGTGGGACAAGGACGGCTGCGCCTACATGGGGTTGGTGAAGTTCGACCTGCTGGGGTTGGGGATGTTGGGGGCGATCAACCACATGATGGAGCTGGTGGCCGAGCACCTCGACGAGCACTGGACCCTGCAGACCCTGCCGCAGGAGGAGCCGGCGGTCTACGACATGTTGTGCCGGGCCGACTCGATCGGGGTGTTCCAGGTGGAGAGCCGGGCCCAGATCGGGACCCTGCCCCGACTGCGGCCCCGCAAGTTCTACGACCTGGCGATCGAGATCGCGCTGATCCGACCCGGTCCGATCCAGGGCGGCGCGGTCCACCCCTACATCCGGCGGGCGACCGGCAAGGACCCGGTGACCTATGTCCACCCCGACCTGGAGCCGGTGCTGGAGCGGACCCTGGGCGTGCCGTTGTTCCAGGAGCAGTTGATGCAGATGGCGATCGCGGTCGGGGACTGCAGCGCCGACGACGCCGACCTGTTGCGACGGGCGATGGGGTCGAAACGGGGGATCGAACGGATCGAGTCGATCCGCGACCAACTCTTCACCGGGATGGCCAGTCGTGGCCTGGTCGGTGAGGTGGCCGAGCAGATCTACACCCAGATCCTGTCCTTCGCGAGCTTCGGGTTCGCCGAGAGCCACTCGCTGTCGTTCGCCCTGCTGGTCTACGTCAGCTCGTGGTTCAAGCTGCACCACCCGGCGGCCTTCCTGGCGGGGCTGCTCCGGTCCCAGCCGATGGGGTTCTACTCGCCACAGTCCCTGGTGGCCGATGCGCGACGTCACGGTGTGCAGGTGTTGCGCCCCGACATCATGTCCTCCGGAGCCCAAGCAGGACTGGAATGTGTCGGTGACCCGACACCGAGTGGTCTGGATCGGTGCCTGCAGCGGGAGTGGGAGCCGACGCCGTACGATCCGGATGCCCCGGACCCGACGCCGATCCATCGCCGCGACGCCGGCTTCGCCTGCCGGTTGGGTCTGGACGAGGTCCGGGGGATCGGGCTGGCGGTGGCCGAACGCATCGTGGCAGCGCGCCAGGAGCGTCCGTTCACCGACCTGACCGACCTGTCACGACGAGCCGGGCTCACCACCACCCAGTTGGAGGCCCTGGCGACCGCCGGGGCCTGTGACGGACTCGGGCTGGATCGGCGACAGGCCCTGTGGCAGGCCGGTTTCAGCGAGTCCGAGGACCAGTTGCTCGGCTCGGCGGCGGCGAGTCCGCCGCCGATGCTGCCGGGCATGGGCGTGGTGGAGACCACCCACGCCGACCTGTGGGCCACCGGGATCACCACCGAGCTGCACCCGCTGGAGCATGTCCGGGACCTGTTGCAGGCCTACGGGATCCGGGCGGTGACGGGCCTGTCCGAGGTGGAGACCGGTCGCCGGGTGCATGTGGCGGGGCTGGTCACCCATCGGCAACGTCCCGGTACGGCCGCAGGCGTGACCTTCCTCAGCCTGGAGGACGAGACCGGGATGCTCAACGTCGTCTGCAGTGCCGGAGTCTGGCGCAAGCACCGCCGGGTCGCCCGGAACGTCTCCGGCCTGCTGGTGCGTGGCATCGTGGAGCGTCAGGACGGGGCCACCAACCTGGTGGCCGACCGGCTGACCCCGCTCAGTGAGGTGGACCCGCAGATCGCCGAGGTGATCCGCGGACGCCACCCGTCACGGGACTTCCAGTGAACCTCGCCGTCGTACCAGCTCGAAGCACAGCACCGCAGCCGCACTCGCGACGTTGAGTGAGTCGACCTCGTGGGCCATCGGGATGCTCACCGGGACCTGGACGTGCTGGCGGACCTCGGGGGTCAGACCCGAGGTTTCGCTGCCCAGGCAGAAGACCGAGCGTTCGGCGAACTGGGCGGAGAACAGGTCGGTCCGCGCCTCACCGGCCAGTCCGTACACCCGGAAACGTTCCTGGCGCAGCAGGGTGAGCGCCTCGACCGCGGTCCGGCACCGCAACAGTGGAGCCCGGAAGGCGATCCCGGCCGAGGCCTTCACCACGAGCGGGCCCAACTCGGCGACACCGCGGGTCGGGACGATGATCCCGTCCAGTCCCGCGGCGGTCGCGGTCCTGATGATCATGCCGACATTGGCCGGGGTGGTGATCCCGTCCAACAACAGCACCTGTGCCGTCGCCGGTGGGTCGGACAGCCAGTCGGCCAGCCCCCGCATCCGCGAGGCCACCACGTCGGCGGCCACGCCCTGGTCCTGTTTGCCGTTGCCCGACAGCATCTTCACCCGGGCAGCCGAGGTGCGCTCCACCTCGACGCCGTGCTCCTCGGCAGCATCCAGGATGGCCTCGATCGTCGGTCCGTCGACCCGCTCGGCCAGATGGAGCTTCGCGACCGTCAACTCGGGATCGGTCAGCGCGGCCAGCACCGGCCGCCTGCCGTAGACGGTCAGGTAGCGGTCCCTGGGTGAGGGGCGACGATCGGTCATGGTCCGGTTCTACCATGACGAGCCGGAGCCGAGTGGTTCAGTCGCGGCAGAAGGTGAGCAGGTAGTCGCCGGTCATCCACTCCGGGGCGCCGTTCCACGCCACGGTGATCTCGCCGCGGAACCGCAGCTGCCGTGAGATCACCCGGGTCAGGTCGAACGCGAGCGGGGTCACCTCGCCGTCGTGGACCAGGTTCGCGGCATGGACCACCAGCCACCCGCCGGGCCGGATCAGCTCGGCGACGTCGCCGAACACCCCTTCCAACTCGTCGAGGTAGCTGTCGTAGGTGGCGGTCCCGCTGGAGTAGGCGGTCAGCGGATTGCTCGCCGGATCGTTGCGGGCCATGTACGGCGGGGAGGTCAGGCACAGGTCCACCGCACCACGACAGTCGAGCCCGGTCCGTTCGGCGAGGTCGGCGACCGCGGCCGTCAGCTGTCGGGCGTCGCCGCGGACCACCGTGTCCGGTGCCGCCAGCCCGGCAGCAGCCAACTCGGCTCGCTCCGGGTTGTACTCCACGCCCAGGCCGTGACGACCCAGGCGCTGAGCCGTGATCGGGGCCGTGCCGAAGCCGGCGAACGGATCGAGGACCAGGTCGCCGGGGCGCGAGTACTGCTCGATCGCGTGGTGGGCCAGGGCGGCAGGCATGTGGATGTCCTCGTCGGCGCCGGCCGGACGAGCGGCCAGCCACTCCGACCCCCGAACGGTCAACCAGCGGTGCACGCTGTCATCATCCCACCGTTGGCGAAACCGGCGGTCTCGTCCCCCGGCCGACAGGGTCGACGGCGGTCAGGACCCGACATAGGGTCGAGTCATGGATCCGCGTACCCCTTCCGGTGAGAGCTTCCCGTTCGAGACGACCGACTTCCACGACATGCCGTACCGCCGCTTCGGCAACAGCGGCCTGCAGACCTCGGCCATGGGGCTGGGGACCTGGAAGTTCGGCTATCCCGACACCGGCGACGGCTCCCGCAGCGACGAGGCCACCTCCCTGGCCATCCTGGACAAGGCCCACGAGCTGGGGGTGACCTTCTGGGACACCGCCAACCGCTACAACGACGGCACCGGCAACTCCGAGCGCGTGATCGGGCGCTGGTTCGACGCCAACCCCGACAAGCGT
>DVLP01000312.1 GCA_018715445.1 Candidatus Avipropionibacterium avicola
CGATCAGGACCGACCGACCGAACCGACGACCAGCCCGTACGGGCCATCCACCACCAGAGGAGACAGGTGACCACTTCAGCCACCGACACGACGGCCGCAGCACTGCGCAAGGCCTTGCTGGCCAGCGATCCCGAGCTGTCGAAGTTCAATCCGCTCGACCGGATCCTGGCCCATGACCAGTTCGAGACCGGCACCCACGGCTGGACTGAACTGATCGGCAACTACGACGGTCGCGGCAACCTCGACACCGTCGACGACCACATGCGCGACTTCCGTCCACCCCAGCTGTCCTCGTGCACCTTCTTCGACACCGGCACCCACGGAGCGATGTCGGGCACCTATGCGTTGAAGCTGGCCACCCGTCCGTACCGCGGTCACACCGCCACCGCGATCCGGCGACTGACCATGAGTGGTAAGGGTCCCCTGCAGATCGAGGCGTACTTCACCTACAAGGCCGAGGCCACGCTCGGCGGTGACGAGGACAGCAACAGCTTCGGCGACATCACCTGGGACGGCAACCTGCATCCCTCCGAGGCCCAGTTCGGGTGCTTCACCGTCGCCACCGACCTGTGCAGTGACCAGGGCCTGCGCTACCACACGGTGGCGCGCTACCTGAACACCGACCTGGACAACCAGCTCGCCAACCAGTGGGTCTGTCCCACCGTGCCCGAGCCCACCCCGCGCGAACACCTGGAGGGCAAGGTCAAGCTCGAGTACGGGGCCGACTTCACCGCACCGAACCCCGAGGACTGGCAACCCTTCGGCGAGCCCCAGCAGATGTGCTTCAACGAGGTTCCCACCAAGGTCAACTGGCACTACCTGCGGTGGCAGCTGGACACCTCGACCCGCCGCAATGTGGAACTGCAGGTCAATGACCGCATCCATGACATGCGCGACGTCCCGGTCCCGCCGTACGTGGATCGCTACGACTCCCTGGAGAACCTGTTGAACTTCTACTTCTCGGTCCGCACCCACAGTGAGGTCAGGAACTTCCTGTACCTCGACTCGGTCCTGATCTCGGCAGGGTGGTGAGCACCATGCGTCAGTCCCACACCGGCGTCCTGGAACGCAACACCACCCTGACCGGCGAGTTCGCCACCGAGCCGATGGAGACCGCCTGGGCCACCGAGGCCCGCTGGTTCGTGCAGGTCCTCGACACCGGAACCGATGCCGAGCTCGAGGTCATCACCCAGGTCTCTCCTGACGGGTTGACCTGGTGCGACCTGGAGGGCGATACCGTGCACCACACAGCAGGACAGGAACTGACCAGCTGGGCGATCACCGGGTTCGGCGGCTGGCTCAGGCTGAGGGGCCGGGCCGACGAGGGCGGGGTCAAGGTCAGGATCTACCTCGCCCTCAAGGAGTAGCCGACCCGGCCGGGTCGGCAGGAGAAGGACCCGGGTTGACAGGAGGAGGAACCGATGGCGGCACGGCGAGCGAGGCTGCGTGACATTGCCGAGGCACTGGACCTGTCGGTGAACACCGTGTCGCGCGCCCTGGCCGGCAAGTCGGACGTCTCGGCCCGGACCCGGGAGCTGATCCGGGCCGAGGCCGAACGGATCGGCTATGTCCCCAACATCGGGGCGCGCTCGCTGGTGCTGGGATCGACGATGACGATCGGTCTGGTCATCACCAACCCCTCGAACCCCTTCTACGCCCAGCTGATCAGCGCGATCGAGCTGTCCTGCCGGGCGGCCGGCTACAGCCTGGTGCTGGGGATCTCGGCCGAGTCACCGGAGCTGGAGGCCGGCACCGTCGACACCCTGCTGCGCAGCGGGGTCGACGGGGCGATCGTCGTCCCGGTGCAGGCCGATGCCGGGGTGCAGGCCGGCAACGGCCCGTGGCAGCGGCTGCAGAGCGCCGGGATCCCTGTGGTGCTGGTCAACCGCGACCTCACCGGATCAGGATGGGACTTCGTGGGCACCGACAACGAGATCGGCGCCCATGGGGCCACCCTTGCCGCACTGCGGGGTGGGGCCCACTCGATCGTGCTGGTGGAGGAGGACCTGCCGATCACGACGATCCAGCAGCGCATCACCGGGTTCCAACGGGCCCTGACCGAGTCCGGTGTCGGGGTGACCGACGACAACGTGGTCACCGTCCCCACCCGTCGCAGCGACGACGCGGCCCTGCCGTGGCAGGCTGACGAGGGCTACCGCATGGCCCAACGGATCCTGGACGAGCGCACCGTGGATGCCGTGGTGGTCGGCAACGACTACTTCGCGCTCGGCGTCTACCGGGCGATCGCCGAGCGGGGCCTGCGGGTCCCCGAGGACGTGGCCGTGGTCGGCTTCGGTGACCATCCGTACGCGGCCTATCTCGATCCGGCGCTCACCACGGTCCGCCTGCCCGCCGCCGAGGTCGGGCGCAGCGCCATGGAACGGCTGCTGCACCGACTGGGCGAGGACACCGAGCCCGTCACCCGTCTGCTCGTGCCGCCCACCCTCGTCGAAAGGTCCTCCACCCGTCCGGACTGACCGCGAGACCGCGCACCCACCACCCGTACGAGCAGCATCCGTACGAACCAGCACCGATCCCGACCTGGAGTTCTCCCGATGACCAACGTCGTCCTGTTCATGAGTGACCAGCACAACCCGCGTTACAGCTCGATCCACGGCCATCCGGTCGTCCGGACCCCCCACCTGGAGCGGTTGGCCGCCCGGGGCACCGTCTACGACAACGCCTACTGTCCGTCGCCGCTGTGTGTTCCGTCGCGATCGGCGTTCATGACCGGGCGCTACGTCCACGAGATCGAGCGTTACAACAACTGCAAGCTGATCGAACGACGTGACCCCTCGTACGGTTCGGTGCTGGCCGAGCAGGGCGTGCACACCTGCTACCTCGGCAGTGCCTCCAACCTGTATCGCAACCCGTTCCACCTCGGGTTCTCCGAGACCCTGTTGATGACCGCCACCGAACGGATCGTCGACCCCGATGCCGTACGGCGCGGTGTCCAGGAGCCCCGCGAACCGAAGACCGACACGGTCCACGGTCCCGAGCCGGACCGGTTCGCCGAGGACCGGCGCTACATCGACCGGGCGGTGGAGTGGCTGCAGCACACCGCACCCGAGCTGGACCAACCGTGGACGATCACGGTGAACGTCCATCCGCCCCATCCGCCCTACACCGCCGAGCCCGAGTGGTGGGAGCAGTACGAGGGCGCCGGCGACCTGCCCGAGCACGGCATCGACGAGGCCTCGGCCCAGCATCCGTACACCCAGGACCTGCGCCATCGAGGGGCGTGGGCGTTCACCGAGGACGTCGTGCGCGACGTGCGCCGCTCGTACTACGCGATGATCAGCTACGTCGACGCCGAGCTCGGTCGGGTGATCGACGCGGTCGACGCGGCCGGGCTGGCCGAGGACACCGTGATCGTCTACACCACCGACCACGGTGAGATGTTGGGCACCTTCGGCCTGTGGTGCAAGACCAGCCTGTACGAGGACTCGATCCGGATCCCGATCGTGGCGGCCGGGCCGGGCTTCACGGCGGGGGAGCGGGTCTCGACACCGGTCACCCTGTTGGACCTGCAGGCCGCGCTGTTCCACGCGACCGGGGCGCAGCGACCGCAGGACTGGCGCGGCGAGGCGCTGCAGACCCTCGAGGCGCACGACCCCGAGCGGATGGTCTTCGTCGAGTACCACGGTCACGGGCCCCGGGGCAGTGGCTTCGCGGTGCGCAAGGGGGACTGGAAGCTGATCGTCAACGTCCAGGCCCAGGACCAGTTGTTCGACCTGGCGAACGATCCCGACGAGCTGGTCGACCTGGCCGGGCAGTACCCGGCCCGGGTCGCAGCGCTGATGGCCGAACTGCGCAGCATCTGCGACCCGGCGGTCGAGGACCTGCGGGCCAGTGAGTTCATCGCCCGCCAACTGGCCGAGATCGACCGGCTCCGCGCCGAGCACGGCCCGACCCTGCGCCGCATCCCCTGGAGCGAGGCGACCACATCGGTTCCCTGACGTGGCCGAGTGGGTCTGACAGACTTGACCCATGGGAGCCGAGGTCGAGGCGCGCAGGTTCACCCGCGAGGACCGCAAACGTCACCGGGTGAAGGTCCGTCGCTGCCT
>DVLP01000030.1 GCA_018715445.1 Candidatus Avipropionibacterium avicola
CGTCCTTGGACTTGTCATCCTTGGCCGGCTTGTCGTCCTTCGCCGCCTTGTCGTCCTTCTTGGCGATGGCGTCGGTGGTCGGCTCGGAGCCGATCTCGGCGAGCGCGGCGTTGAACCGGGCCAGCTTGTCCTCCTTCTCCGGAGCGACGTCCACGCCCGAGGGCGAGGTGTCACCGGAGAAGGACTGCCAGTCACCGGTGCGCTTCAGCAGCGCCACGACGGCCTCGGTCGGCTGGGCGCCGACGCTCAGCCAGTACTGGGCCCGCTCGGAGTCGACCTTGATAACCGAGGGGTCATTCTTCGGGTGGTACTGCCCGATCTCCTCGATGGCCTTGCCGTCCCGCTTCTGACGGGAGTCCATGACGACGATGCGGTAGTGCGGGGTGCGGATCTTGCCAATCCGCTTCAGACGAATCTTGACAGCCACGTGTGTGGGATCTCCTGTGTGAACGTACGGATGAACGCAGCGCTCCGGCGTGGGGCACCAGAGATGGGCTCTGTGGGTCGACCACGCCGGGGGCGTTGAGAGGGCACCCTCGGGCAGAAGACTGGCGACATTCTGCCAGACGGGACCCGATTGACCCAAACCCCACCCGGGTCAGTCGCGGGCCCCGACCAGCACGTGGACCGGATGGTGCAGCACCTGCGGTGTGATCCGGGGATCGGTGTCGAAGCAGACCAGGTCGGCCGAGGCCCCGTCGACGGGACCCTCCACCAGGTCGGTCCCCTCCCTCAGGCCCGATCCGTCCAGCAGCCAACGCCGGGCATGCCAGGAGGCGGCACCGAGCGCCGCGGTCGGTCCGATCACGCGGGCCAGCAGCTCCACCTCGTCGGCGACCGAGCCGTGCGGCCGCAGACCGCCGGCATCGGACCCGGCCATCAGGGCGATCCCGGCGTCGGCGCACGCTGCGACGGTGGCGAACCGGCGACGGTGCAGCTCACGCATGTGCGCGGCGTAGCGGGGGAACTTGGCCTCGCCCTGGGCGGCGAAGTCGACGAAGTTCTCGATCTGGACCAGGGTCGGCACCAGGACGGTGCCGCGCGCGGCCATCTCGGCGATCACCGGCTCGGTCAGCCCGGTGCCGTGCTCGACGCAGTCGACGCCGGCCGCCACCCAGTCGGCGACCGCCTCCTCACCGAAGACATGGGTGGTGACCCGGGCCCCGTGACGGTGGGCCGCCGCGACCGCCTCGCCGACCAGGTCGGCCGGCCACAGCGGCGCCAGGTCTCCGATCGAGCGGTCGATCCAGTCGCCGACCACCTTCACCCAGCCGTCGCCGAGGAGGGCCTGGCGCTCGACCTCGGCGACCAGGTCCTCCGGCTCGACCTCGACCGCGTAGTTGCGGATGTAACGCCGCGACCGGGCGATGTGGCGTCCGCACCGGATGAGACGCGGCAGGTCGTGGCGCTCGTCGAGCCAGTGGGTGTCCTCGGGGACGCCGCAGTCACGGACCAGCAGCACACCCGCGGCACGCTCGGCCTTGGCCTGGGCGATCGTGGCGGCACGGTCGTCCGCGCCGGTGGCTCCGAGGCCGACATGGCAGTGGGCGTCAACCAGCCCGGGCACCACGTACTGTCCCGGGTGGCCCAGATCTGTGGCGCCGGGTACGGGCGTGGTCGAGACCCGTCCCCGTACCACCCAGAACTCGACCTGCTCCCCGAGCGGGAGCAGGGTGCCCCGGACCCGAAGTGCCGTCACGCCCCGTGCACCGTCAGGCTCCGGTACGGACCGCCCGTGCCGCTTCCCACTCGTCGCGGGTGCGGACCGCCATCGCGGTGTCGTCGGCGGTTGTGCCGGACCAGCCCTCCTCGAGCGCCCGGGTCACCTCGTCGGGGGTACGGCTGGGCCAGACGGTGACGAATCCCCCGGCATCACGGATGGCACGCACCCGCTCGGTCTCGGCGAGGCTCCAGTGGACCATCAGCGCCAGGTCGGGGGTGTGGTGCTCGGCGACCTTGGCCTCCTGGCCCTTGCCGGCGATCAGACCGACGCGCCACGGACCCTCGGTGGCGACGGCCTCGGCCACGGCCTCGGGGTGGAAGCTGGTGATCGTGACGCCCTCACGGGGCTCGGCCTTGATCAGGGCCAGCACGGCCGCGGTGGCGGCAGCGTCCTTGACCTCGACCTGGAGGTCGATCTCGCCGATGGTGCGCCAGAACTCCTCGAAGGTCGGGACCTGCTCGCCGAGCCCGGCATCCAGAGCACGCAGCTCGGCCAAGGTCATCTCGGCGATCGCGCCGGTGCCGTTGGTGGTCCGGTCGACGGTCTTGTCGTGCATGATCACCAAGTGGCCGTCACTGCTCAGGTGGACGTCGAGCTCGAGCTCGTCGACGCCGTCGGCGATGGCCCGACGGAACGACCGCATGGTGTTCTCGGGCTCGGTGGACAGGGTGCCTCGGTGTCCGGTGATCACCAGACGTGACATGGGTACAGCCTTTCTCAGACGGGGGGACGCTTCTTGCCGGCCTGCTCGAACATCTGCTGCATCTGCGGGGGCAGCTGCAGTTCACTCATCGCCTTCTCGATGTCCTCAGGACTCGCATCGGGCCCGAGGCCGAAGGCTGCCGCCGGATCCTGGGCCTGCTCCTGCTGACCGGCGGCCTGCGCATTGGCCTGGGCGGCCCGCTTGGCGGGGTTGCCCGAGCCCTTGCGACGCTTCTTGTTCGACTTCTTCTGCTGGGGACGCGCTCCCCCACCGCCGCCACCACCGGGCATGCCCGGCATGCCGGGCATCTTGCCGTTGGCCAACGAGTTCATCATCTTGCGGGCCTGCAGGAAGCGGTTGACCAGGTTGTTGACGTCGGAGACCTCGGTGCCCGAGCCCCGCGCGATCCGTGCCCGACGTGAGCCGTTGAGGATCGAGACGTCGGCCCGCTCCTGCGGCGTCATCGAGTAGATGATCGCCTCGACCCGGTCGATCTCGCGCTCGTCGAAGTTGGCGAGTTGGTCCTTCATCGCACCGGCGCCGGGCAGCATGCCCATGATCTTGGAGAGCGGGCCCATCCGACGGACGGCCTGCATCTGCTCGAGGAAGTCCTGCAGTCCGAACTCGTTGCCCTTGCCCCCGGCAATCTTGGCGGCCGCCTTGGCCGACTGCTCGGCGTCGAAGGTCGCCTCGGCCTTCTCGATCAGGGTGAGCATGTCGCCCATGTCGAGGATCCGCCCGGCCATCCGGTCCGGATGGAACAGGTCGAAGTCCTCGAGCTTCTCGCCGCTGCTGGCGAACATGATCGGCTTGCCGGTCACCCGGGCGATCGACAGCGCGGCACCACCGCGCGCATCGCCGTCCAGCTTGGTCAGCACGACTGCGTCGAAGCCGACGCCGTCGGCGAAGGCGTTGGCGGTGTTGACCGAGTCCTGACCGATCATCGCGTCCACGACGAACAGGACCTCGTCGGGATTCACCGCCGCCTTGATGTCGGCGGCCTGCTGCATCAGCTCGGCATCGACACCGAGACGACCAGCGGTGTCCACGATGACGACGTCGTACAGCTTCTGCTTGGCGTGCTCGATCGACTGGCGGGCGACCGCGACCGGGTCACCGACCCCGTTGCCCGGCTCGGGGGCGAAGACGTGGATCCCGGCCCGTTCGCCGACCACCTGGAGCTGGTTGACCGCATTGGGTCGCTGCAGGTCGGCCGCCACCAGCAACGGGGCGTGGCCCTGGGCGCGCAGCCACTTGGCGAGCTTGCCGGCCAGGGTGGTCTTGCCGGCACCCTGCAGGCCGGCCAGCATGATCACCGTCGGCGGCTGCTTGGCCATCCGCAGCTCGCGGGTCTGCCCACCGAGGATCGCAATGAGCTCCTCGTTGACGATCTTGACGACCTGCTGGGCCGGGTTGAGCCCGCCACGGATCTCGGCGTCCTTGGCCCGCTCCTTGACCGCGGCGATGAAGTCCTTGACCACCGACAGGTGGACGTCGGCCTCCAGCAGGGCGATCCGGATCTCCCGCGCGGTCGCGTCGATGTCGGCGTCGGTCAGCTTCCCCTTGCCCCGCAGGTTGCGGAACGCCGCTGACAGACGATCGGACAAGGTGTCGAACACGGTGGGTACCTCGCAGGATCGGACGGTAGGACTGCCCCATGCTACCCATGGACGCGACGGCCCGGACGCAGGTCAGGCGATTCCCCCGTTCTCCCGCGCCCGGGCGTACTCATCGCGAGCGCGGTCGGCGAAGTCGGCGGTGAAGGCCTCGACTGCCGTCGTGAAGGCGTCCATCGACGAGTCACCGCGCAGCACGCCGGTCATGGCGTCGCGGACGTCACGCTGGGCCGCTGCCACGTTGCCCGACACCCACTCGGAGTAGAGCTCCCAGGTCGGATCACCCACGGCGTCGGGCAATCGTTCCTGCAGGTAGGCATGGAGTTCGTCGGTGACGTCGTCGTGGCCGGGATGGAACAGCACCACGGTGTACGGATTGCCCAGGTAGTAGGACGAGCTGTTGGCATGCCGTGCCGAGTTGTCCTCGTCGACCGTGGGGACGCCGTCCGACATCGTGTAGTGGGTGCCCTCGACGCCGTACCGGTTCAGCAGGTACTCCGAGCTGCCGAACGGGGCGGCGAAGGCGTTGATCAGGTCCAGGCACTCCCGGACCCGTTGCTGCGAGGCCTGCTTGCTGATCCCGACGAAGGCTCCGTATCCGGCCGGCTTCAGATAGCTGGGTGCCCGACCGCTGCCGTCGGCCAGGGGCAGGTCGAGGATCTGCCCGACCGGCTCACGGAAGAGGCTGCCTCCGGCGAACTCATAGGCCAACACCTGCATGGCGGTGACATTGGACTGGTACCAGTTGGGCCGAAGGTCAGGACTGGTCAGCGACTGCGGATGGCACAGACCTTCGTTCCAGATCTGGACGACCGCCTCGAAGGCCTGGGCGTACTCCTCGGTCTCGTACTGGTGGACGAACGTGCCGTCGGCGTCCTCCCGCCAGCCGGGAGGCCCGCCGAACATCTGGTTGAAGATCGGCAGGATCCAGTCGATGGGCTCGCCCCCGAGTGCGAACCGGTCCGATCCGCGATCGGTCACCTCGCGGCACAGCTCGATGAAGTCCTCGACGCCGTCCAGCGCCACCTCGCCGGTGATCCCGGCCTGCGCACCGACCTCGGTGTTGAACATCACCACGTTCGACAGCTTGGGTCGTGGCTGGGTCACACCCCAGATCCGGCCCCCGAGCGTGGGAATCTGCCACATGTCGGTCGGCATCGCGGCCAGGCTCGGCCACTGCTCCACGGCGTCACCGGCGAGCAGGTCGGACAGGTCGGTGAACTTGGCCTCCAGCAGCTGCGGCAACTTGGCCACCGTGGACACCTGCACCAACTCGGGAAGGTCGTCCCCTGCCACGGCCACCTGGAACTTCGACTTGTACTCGGCAAAGTTGGCCCACTGGAACGCAAAGTCGTTGCCGTAGGCCTCTGCCTGGGCCCGATACCACGGGTTCCGCTTCCCCAGTGCCGTCTGGGGTGGCTGGCCCTGCGTCATGAAGGTGATGGGATCGGTCGACGGCAACGGTGCCGCGGTGATCGCCGGCGGGTCGTCGGGATAACGGTAGAAGCCGGGGACCAGCCCGCTCGCATCACCCGGGAGGTCCGGCTGGACGGCGGTGAAGGGGCGATGGGTCGGCGTGGTCACCGGGCTGCCCTCGCCGGTACTCGAGTCGTCGGAGCTCTTTCGGCTCCGACATCCGGTCACCACCGCCGCGGTCGCAACCCCGGCGCCGGTGAGCACCGCACGTCGACTGATCGGTCCATGGCTTGTCATCGATGTCCTCCTGGGATGGTGGAAGCGCGCAGGGCGCCGGTGAACGGGCGGTCAGTCCTCGAGCATGACCCTGAGCACGGGGGCGGGTTGGCCCTCCTTGGTGCGGACCAGCAGGACCCGGTCAGCGCCACGGTGGACCTGGGCGAGGCCGAATCCGATCGGCGCACCAGCCGCGGTCATGGCGGCGACATGGTCGGTGACGTCGACCGCGTACTCGCGGTTGTCCACCGTCAGCGGCTGCTCACCCAGGAGGCGTCCGAGCCCTGGTCGGTCGTCCCAGGTGACCGTCATCTCGTCCCAGTCGGTGTCAGCGGTGTGGAGGCCGAGGACACCGTCGTCCCCGTCCTCGGTGACGCGGGCGGTGAAGACCAAGGTGGCCTTCGCCACGCGGGACCCAGCACGCACCGAAGGGAAGCGGAGGTAGCCCTCGCGGACGTAGTCCTGGTCGTCGCCGCCCTTGACGGTGACGGTGTCGCTGTCGCCGTAGTTCTCACCGCTGAACTCACCGCCGCGCACGGTGGTGTCGGCCTCGCACAGCAGCTCGGGCTCGCGCGGATCGGGCACCTTGGTCTGCACTGCGTCCCAGGCCCAGTGGTGTGATTGCCCGGCCATCACGGCGATCCGTGCCACGCCCGGACCCTGCACGTCGAACGTGTCGTCGTCGACCGCAATCACTGACGAGTCGGAACTCCACAGACGCACGACATCTGGATCGACCGGATCTCCGTGGTTGTCGATGAGCCGTGGCTCGACCATGATCGTGTCACCGACCTGGGCCTGCGTAGGGAGCGAGGCCGTCACGCTGCTGAGGTGCACCGGTCCGACCACCCAACGATCGGGGACCTGGATCTCGGAGACGCTGTTCCAGTCACTCGCCGAGTTGCCGTGCCCGACGTAGCGCAGGTACCGGGCATCGACACCGGCAAAGGCGAACTCCTCCAGGTCGTTGCTGGTGCCCGACGACTCCTGGTCGGTGAGGACCGGGCGCCACGGTCCACCGTCGGACACCTCGATGTCGAAGCGGGAGCGCCGCTGATCGCCCTGGTACCAAGCAATCCGTACCTTCTCCAGCCTTGCCACCTCACCGAGGTCGAGCCGCAGCCAGGCCTCGCCCTCGGCGGACCACCGGGTGGCCGGGTTCTGGTCCAGGACGTTCTGCGGCAGGTTGCCGTCATCGGCGCTGGCCACCACGGGCACGCCCGGTTGCAGGTCCTCGGTCGGTTCCAGCACCACGCGGTAGGTACTGCTGCGACCGTCCGGGGAGGTGAGACGGATCCGTGCGACTCCGGGCAAGGAGTCGGGGTCGGAGATCGTCAGGGTGGCGCCGTCCCCGGCGTTGGCCCTCACCACCGGCATCGCATCGGGAGCAAGATCGGTCACCGTGTGGCTGAAGACGGCCGGGTCGAAGTCGGCGACCGGCTCGCCGTCGACCGACAGTCCGGTCAGCCTGGGCCCGGACACCGGCACCTTCCAGCGGTCGATCGGGATGACCCGGTGGGGCGACGGCGCCCGATCGCCGTCCCACAGGGGGCTGGCCTGGACGCAGATGGTGGCGACGGACACCTGTGACAGGTGGATGACCAGACGCTGGATGCCGGTGTTCGGGTCAGCCTCGCCAGGGGACGGAGCGGACCACAACGGGCGAGCGGGTGTGACGGCGAACCGCGCGTCGTGTGGTGTGCGCAGCCGCAGCAGGAGTCGTCGCACGCCGTGGCTCAGGGTTGCGGTGCGACCGTCGTCGCTGACCGTGATGGCGTCACCGGTGTGCCACGACCACCACAGGTCGGCGGGCTCGACCAGCCGGATCTCGTCCTGGATCACCACTTGGTCGCGACCGTCGAAGGTGTGCCAGCCACGCGTCCACGCCTCGACACGGTCATCGGCCCCGGCGAGGTCGACGACGGTGACCGTTGCCTCCGGGTTGCCCTCGTGCCGTCGGAGCTCGGCGGTCCCCTCGAGGGACTGCGAGCGACCGCTGTCCGGGTCGACCAGCACGGTGTTCTGTCCCTCGGTCCGGGTGCGGTAGTACTGCCAGCGTTGGCCCGACTCGGTGTCGAAGTAGCCCGGGACGTCGTACGACTCGGGCCCCAGGTCGACCGCCCAGCGCACACCGAGGGCGTCCAGCACGAAGGTGCCCAGGTCAAGGTTGGTGTGCGACGTCCGGTTGTCGCCTCCCTTGAGCGCCAGGAACTGGGCGTTCGGGTCCCGCCATGCAGACCGGGTCACCGCGACGCTGACCTTCTCGAACGAAGCATCCAGGTCCACCTGAGGATCCTGGTCCTCATGGTCGAGGGAGTACCACAGCACATCGGTCGCCACCGGCGCGGTGTCGGCCCGTTCGGCCGACCACTGGGTCATCACCGGCTGCTCGTACTGACGTCCCAGCCACATCAGCTCGGATCCGCGCGGCGCGTTCGTCCCACTGTCACCGTGGTTGAACGACAGTCCTGTCGGGCCGCTCAGGTGGATCGGATGCAGTCCTGTGGTGTCCAGGCCGGGGTCGTCCTCACGTCCGCGGGCATCGCCGGTGGCCGACACCAGGCTGGCCAGCAACAGCACCAGGTGACTGGTGCCGTACGACCAGTAGCCGGGACCTTCCGGATAGCCACCGTCAGGGGCGTAGATCTGGGTTGACCAGGTGATGTTGTCGACGCTGCGGGAGAGGATGTCCTGGGCGAGGTCCGGCTCCTCCTGGGCCACGGTCAGGGCGCCCATGGCCAAGCCGGCGTTGCACACCGAGTTCCAGTTCATCGCCTCCTTGGTCCAGAACCGCTCCTCCTCGTACTGCTGGCGTCCCGGCTCGAGTCCGAGGCGCACGATGGCGTCGACCAACCGGGTGCGCTGGGAGTCGTCCCACTGGTCGTGAAGCCAGTCATGGCCGATCGCGACCGCCTGTGTCAGGCCGGCCGTGTCGAGGAAGTGGCGCGGGTTCCAGTCCGCCCAACCGGTGCATTCCTCCAGCTCGTCCCAGAGCCGCTCGGCGAAGACCTGCTCCGAGGTGAGGTGGAAGGCCATGGCGAGCAACGGAACCCTGGCGACCACCGGGGTGTGGGTGAGCCGCAGGCCGTCCGGGATGTCGTACTCCACCGGAGGCTGGGTCAGCACGGTCCTGGCCGACGCCTCGAGTCCCTCGGCCCACCGGGCGATCCGGGGTGAGGAGGCCACCCGACGGCGAGGCTCGTCGGGATCGGTGAAGAGCAACCGTGGATGGGTGTCCACCACCGGGCCTGCGTGCGCCGGAGCCGTCAGCATGCTTGCGGGCACGGCTGCGGCCGCGGTGGCGATGGCGCTCCTGAGCAGAAAGCTCCTGCGATCCACAACACACACCCCTTCAGGTCGGGTGCCGTCAAGCTAGGCCGCAGACCGCAACGCTGACCACGATTGTGGGAAGAATCGGCCCGAAGATGTGCGAATCTGTGCGGATCTCCTACGGTGACCACGTGAACCGAGCCGTACGAGACCTCACCCGGCACACCCGTCGAGAACTCCTGGTCGAGCGGCTGGCGGCCGGGCAGGACAACCGGGTCTCCGCACTGGCCAGCGAGCTCGGTGTGTCCGCGATGACCATCCGCCGGGACCTCGACGACCTGCAGAAGGCCGGGGTGGTGGAACGTCACCACGGTGGAGCCTCACTGGCGGCTGGTGCGTTGCGCAGGAGGCACCGCCGATACACGCTGGCCTTCATCGCTCCCATGCACGTCTACTACTACGGCGCAGTCCGCCGCGGTGCGGTGGCGGCAGCCGAGCAACTCGGGGCCCGACTGATCCATGCGGCCAGCGGCTACGAGGAGGACCGGGAGCAGCACTACCTCGACCGCATTGACCGACTCGACATCGACGGACTCGTCGTCACACCGGGCCAACGCTCCGGCGAACCATCCGTGGAGTTCCGCGAATGGTTGTCGGCCACGAAGCTGCCGGTGGTGATCATGGAGCGCACCATCGCAGCGGGGGTTCTGGATCCGCCACGGGACTCAGTCTCCTCGGATCACGCCCAGGGCTCAGTCCTGGCGCTGCGCCACCTGATGGACCTCGGTCACCGCCGGATCACCTTCGCGGCCACCACCACGGCGACGACACCCGCCCTGACCGAGGGCGTCCGCCTGGCCCGACGCGAACTGGCGGGACTGGAGCTCGACCATCATCCTGGCCTGTCGGCGCTCGACCCGGGAGGCCCGGGCGACCCGATCCCGGCCCTGCTCGACGCAGCGGCTGGTCACCGGTCCACCGCCTTCTTCGTCCACTCCGACCAGGTTGGTCGCGCACTGGTGACCGAGCTGGTCCGCCGAGGGATCTCCGTCCCCGGGCAGGTGTCGGTGAT
>DVLP01000313.1 GCA_018715445.1 Candidatus Avipropionibacterium avicola
GACACCCGACATCCCCACCAGGAAAGGAATCCATGTCCACCACCGAACACGCCGAGGCCCACGCGGGCTACCAGGAGTTCCTCGCCTCCCGCAAGACCCTGGTGATCAGTTCCACCGACGAACAGGGCCGACCGTTCGTCTCCTATGCCCCCTACGTGGCCCATGACGGCAAGCTCTACGTCTACGTCAGCCAGATCGCCGAGCACTACTGGCACCTGGTCGCCAATGACACCGTCAGCGTGCTGCTGATCGCCGACGAGGCCGACAGTGCGAACCTGTTCGCCCGCCAGCGCGTCCGGTTCGAGTGTGACGTGACCCGACTGGACGACTCCGGTGAGCACGACGAGATCTTCGGACTCTTCCGTGAAGGCTTCAACGCCAGCCTGATCAATCTGCTGCAGACCCTTGACTTCTCCCTGTTCGAGCTGACCCCGACCTCCGGACGCTACGTCATCGGCTTCGGCAAGGCCTATGACGTCGACCTGGCCGGCACCCGCTTCGACCACGTGGTCGTCGACAAGCGCAAGGACGAGATCGCCGAGCAGGAGCGGCGCGGACGGACGGCGATCTGACGTCGATTGGACACTGTGCTCGCTGGCGCCCACCATCGTCGGCATGAGCACTGCGTACGGGATCAGCGAGCAGCCGGCACGACTCCCGCTGGCGTGCATCACGATCGCCAGCGCGCTCGGGATCGCCGTCTTCTTCACCCTGTACTCCCTCGTCCCGGTCTCCAGGGCCGACACCCCGCAGGTCGCCAGTGCCTTTGCCGGAGTGATGATGGCCTTCGTCATGGTGGTCCAGCCGGCCACGCCGGGCCTGGTCCGCCGGCTCGGACTGCGGACGGTCATGATGACCTCGCTGCTCGTGATGTCCGCCGGAGTCGTCGCGGTGGGGATGGCCGAACAGATCGGCTGGCTCCTGGTCGGTGGTGCGGTCGCCGGAATCGGAACCGGCGTCGTGGTGGTGGCCGGCGCCCAGGGCGTCGGCATCCTGCGGCCCGGTCCACGACTCTCGCGCGCCCTCGGCACCTACGGACTGGTGACGATGCTGTCGTCGGCGATCGGGGCGCCCGTCGGCGTGCACCTCGGGCTCACGGTGTCGCTGCCGGGACTGGCCGTCGCCGCCGCGGTGGCCTGCCTGGTCGGAGCCGTCGCCAGCTTCGGGATCCCCAACGGCACAGGCCGCTCCGCACCAGCGTCCCCGACGGGCAACGGTGGCGGCGACGCGGCTGGTCCCCCGTCGGGACAGGCGCGTGCCCTGGTGCCCACCCTTGCCCTGCTGCTGTGCGCGGTACTCCTGCTCTCGTACGGGTTGTCCGGCGTGCCGGTCCTGTCACGCGACCTCGTCAACCCGGCCCTGATCGTGCTGGCGGTCCAACTCGGCAACGCCGCCGGGCGCGGACTGGGAGGCATCATCGAGCCCCGACTCAGCACCGGACGGACAGTCCTGGTCGCGCTCGTCCTGCTCACGATCGGCACGCTCGCCAGCGCCGTCGCGGACCGGTCGGCCACGGCGTGGGCGGCAGCCCTCGTCCTCGGTGTGGCGATCGGGATGGTCCAGACCGTCGCCCTGCACGCGGCGATGCGACGCGCCGGGCCGGGACGTGCCTCGGTGCTGTGGAACCTCACCATCGATGCAGGACTCTGGTCAGGCGGAGTCCTGACCGGGCTTGCGCTCGCGCACGGTCTCGGCACCGTCGGGTCCCTCGCCATCCTGGTCGCGTCCGCCGCTGCCGGCCTGGCCCTGATGCGCCAGGCTCGGGTCACCCACGACTGAGTCCTCCGGAGCCGTTCGCGCGATCGGTCCGACGTGCCCCTGCTACGATCCTCGAATCCTTGTGTCACTGAACGGATGGGTCCTGCCTCATGCCAGACATCGCGGGCGTCCTGCCGGTGGTCTCCACCCCCTTCGACTCCGATTGGAGCCTCGACCGTGGCGCCCTGCGTCGCGAGGTCGACTGGGTCATGGGCCACGGGGCCGACGGGCTGACCGTCGGGATGGTGTCCGAGGTGCTCCGCCTCACCCTGACCGAACGCATGGAACTCTGCGACGAGCTGGTCGCGAGCCTCGACGGGCGCGGCGTCCTGATCACCTCAGTCGGGGCCGAGTCGACCGATCAGGCACTGCGGCTGGTCCGCCACGCCGTGGGCTCCGGCGTGGACGCCATGATGGCCAATCCCCCACTCACGGTGGGATCGCTGAGCTCCGAGCAGCTGCTCACCCATTACGGCGCCCTCGCTGATGCCGCCGGCGACACCCCTCTGATCGTGCAGGATGCCTCCGGCTACATCGGCTCGGCGGTCTCCCTCGAGACCCTGGCCGAGCTGTACCGGCGCTACGGCGGCACCAAGGTCCAGTTCAAGCCCGAGGCCCAACCGCTCGGAGCCAGGCTGACCCGGTTGCTCGAACTGACCGACGGCGGAGCCAGGGTCTTCGAAGGGATCGGCGGTCTGGCCCTGGTCGACAACTACCAGCGTGGCGTCGTCGGCTCCATGCCGGCCACTGACCTGATCTGGGCCGTGGTGCCCCTGTGGCGCAGCCTCGTCGCCGGTGACTTCGACACCGCGTACGACATCCACGCGGGGCTGGCCGCCGTGCTGAGCCTGGTGGGCAACCTGGACTCCTACGTCGCAATGGAGAAGCACCTGCTGGTGCGCCAGGGCGTACTCCCCCATCCGCGGCAGCGCCAGCCGGTCTCCTTCAGCCTCGATCCGCAGACCCGTACCGAGCTCGACCGTCTGACCGACCGCCTGGCAGCGATCGTGGGCCACGCGCTCCCACCGACGCACTGACGAGCCGGGCTCGGATGCTCAGTGCGCATCGATGAACGGCACCATCGCCTCGGACATCGCTGCCGCCCATCGGCTCCGGTGCGGTACGGCCGGGTTGAAGCGCCGACCACCGGCCCGCACGTGCAGGAACGCCCCCAGCGC
>DVLP01000031.1 GCA_018715445.1 Candidatus Avipropionibacterium avicola
CCGGCGCTGGCGGCCCCGCCAGCCCGGGCCCGTGCCGGCGAGCTGACCGACCTCGGCATCGCGATGGAGTCGATCAACGTCCGGCTCACCGGCAGCGGCCCCGACGGTGCCGGTGGTACGAACATGTACGCCCTGTCCGACGGGACGCCGGTGACCTTCTCGGTGCTCAGCCCCCAGACCGGCGAGCGGCTCTTCTCCTGGCCGGTGCCCGACGAGTCCCTGGCGTACGGGGCCGGGGTGTACGGCGTCGAGGGCGGCGCCTACTTCACCGCGCGCAGCGGCAGCGCCACCGCCCTGCACTACTACGACCACGCCGAGCAGAGCGTCACCCACATCACCACCAGTGGCTCGGGGCAGCCGATCCCCAACGCGATGATCCGCAATGTCATCCCCGACGGGGACACCCTGTGGTTCTGCTGCTACCCGCGCTCGGAGGTGTACGGCTTCGACCTGACCACCGGCGAGGTGCGGGCCTTCGGCCGGGCCAGTGACAACGGCGGCGACTACGCGTGGGGCTTCACCAAGATCGACGACGTGCTCTACGTCGGCACCGGGATCGGCACCGGACAGTTGGTGGCCTTCGACACCGGGACCGGTGAACGGACCGAGATCGAGCTCGCCGAGCCACCGGCCCAGATCGCCTCCCTCGGCACGGCTGGTTCCCTGCTCCTGGTGCCACTGCCGGGCCGGACCGGGGTGTACGACACCACGAGCGGCACCTGGCGTGACGACGTCACCGGGATGGACAAGGCGGCCTCGGCCTTCGCCAACGGCGGCGATCCCCAACGGGCCTACTTCCGCCGCGACGACGACTACTGGGTGTTCGACGCCGAGACCCTCACGGCCAGCTCACTCGGCTTCGCCGAGCACGGGGTCTCGATGGCCTCCTTGCGTGCCCTGGAAGCGTTCCCGGTCGACGACCACGACGTGATCGCCAACTTCCGGCAGAACGGCGAGTTGATCGTCTTCGACCCGGAGGCTGACGAGGTGAGCGTGCACGAGGTCGCCGTCGACAGTGCCCCGGTGATCGCCCACAGCATCGGCATCGGGCCCGAGGGCAATGTCTGGGTGGGCGCCTACCTGAGCGCCGGGGTGATCGCCACCGTCGACACCCGCAGCCGGGAGATCACACAGCTGGAGGGCCCCGAGCAGGGCGACGCCAGTGCCGCGATCGGGCCGTACCTGATGGTGAGCAAGTATCCCAACGGCGTGATCTATCGCTACGACTCGCGCAAGCCGTGGCAGTGGGGCAGCAATCCCGACACCCTGCTCACCCTGATCGACCCGCACCTGCAGGACCGGATCTTCGAGATGACCGCGGCCGGTGATCTGCTCGCCGTGGCCTCCGTCCCGGAGTACGGCCACCTCGGCGGAGCGTTGACCCTGGTCGACCCGGACACCGGTGACCACGACGTGTATCGCAACCTCGTCACTGACCAGGGCGTCTGCGCGCTGGCCCACCGCGACCGCACCCTCTATGTGGGCACGACGATCCGCGGGGGCATGTCGACCGAACCCACCACCACCGACGGACACCTGGTGGAGTTCGACCTCGACACCCGCGAGGTCACCTCGACGGTCGTGCCGGTGCCCGGCGACGAGACGGTCGCCACCCTCTGCTTCGGGTCGCAGGACTCGACGCTGGTCGGGATCACCTACGAGAACAACCTGTTCACCTACGACATCACCAGCCACGAGGTCACCTCGGTGGTCGATCTGGGCATCACCCCGACCGGTGCCACCTGGGGTCGGACCCCGACCCTGCGGTACCGCAAGCACGACGGCTACTTCTACGGAGTGGGCGGGCAGAAGTTCTTCCGGGTCGACGCTGCCGGGGAGCTGACCATCCTGGACGAGGGCCATGCCTGGAAGTCGCTGACCATCACCGCCCGCGGCGAGGTCTATCTGATCGACGAGAACCGGGTGTACGTCCACAGCTTCGCGTGACCGACTCGGACCCAGACCACGTGGCGTGATCTCAACCACGCAGCGGCCTGCGCGGCGGTCGACAGGTCGCGAAACGGTGGCCGCACCCCGGCGCTAGGGTGGGGTATGACCTCCACGGTGGCACCGACGGCCCTGGCCGCACTGGCCTCGGACCTGCCCGACGGCGTGGTCGCCACCGACCCGGCCGTGATCGCGAAGTACCGCACCGACTGGTCCCGCAATCCTGAGGCCGTCACCCCCGACGCCGTCGTCCGGGTCACCGATGCCGAGCAGGTGCAACAGGTGCTGCGATGGGCCAGTCGGCATCGGGTCGCGGTGATCCCTCGAGGGGCCGGCACCGGACTCTCGGGTGGCTCGAGCGGCATCGCCGGGGCGGTCGTGCTCAGCCTGGAACGGATGATCGGGATTGAGATCGACGTCGCGACGCGGACCGCGATCGTCGAACCGGGTGCGCTGAACATCGACGTCAAGCGGGCCGCCGCCGAGCACGGCCTGTGGTATCCACCGGACCCCTCCTCGTACGAGATCTGCTCGATCGGGGGAAACCTGGCCACCAATGCCGGGGGTCTGTGCTGCGTGAAGTACGGCGTCACCACCGACTACGTGCTGGGGATGGACGTGGTGTTGGCCGACGGCACCCTCGTCCGGCTGGGCGGACCCCGGATCAAGGACTCGGCCGGGCTGTCCCTGGTCAAGATGTTCGTCGGCAGCGAAGGGACCCTGGGGGTCTTCACCCGCGCGGTGCTGCGCCTGGTCCCCGCCCTCTCCCCCGCCGCCACCATGGTGGCCACGTTCCACTCCGTCGAGGACGCCACCCGGGCGGTGGTGGCGATCGGCGCCCGGCTGCGCCCCTCGATGCTGGAATACATGGACCAGTTCAACATCCGGGCCGTGGAGCGCCTGCGACCGATGGGACTCGACACCGACTGCGGTGCCATGCTGCTGGCGCAGTCCGACGCCGCCGGCTCGGCCCGCCTCGAGGAGGTCGCGCTGATGTCGCAGCTGTGTGCCGAGGCCGGCGCCAAGGAGGTGCTGTCGACCGACGACCCGGACGAAGCCGAGCTCTTCGTGGCAGCCCGACGAGCCAGCTTCCACGCCCTCGAGCCGTACGGCGCCATCATGTTCGAGGATGTCGGGGTGCCGATCCCCGAGCTCCCCCGCCTGGTCACCGGGATCGCTGCCATCGCAGAGAAGTACGGCGTCGACATCCCGGTCGTGGCCCACGCCGGCGACGGCAACACCCACCCGAACGTGATCCACGACGCCTCCGACCCGGACTCGGTGCGCCGCGCCCGGCTCGCCTTCGACGAGGTGATGGACCTGGCCATCACCCTCGGCGGCACGATCACCGGCGAGCACGGGGTCGGCCGGTTGAAGCGCGGCAAGCTCGCCGACCAGCTCGGCCCCGGCGCGATGGACCTGACCCGCCGCATCAAGGACGCCCTCGACCCGGACCACCTCCTCAACCCCGGGGCGATCCTGTGACCTACCCCACCGACCCCCGACCCCAATGG
>DVLP01000314.1 GCA_018715445.1 Candidatus Avipropionibacterium avicola
CGCGAACTGCTGGAGAGCTTCGACCTGGAGTTCGGCGAGGACATCGGCGACGAGGAGGACCTCGCGGCCCGCCCGCCGGTCGTCACCGTCATGGGTCACGTCGACCACGGCAAGACCCGCCTGTTGGACGCCATCCGCAAGGAGAACGTCGCCTCGGGTGAGGCCGGTGGCATCACCCAGACCATCGGTGCCTACCAGGTCGCGACCGATGTCGACGGGGTCGAACGTCCGATCACCTTCATCGACACCCCGGGTCACGAGGCGTTCACCGCCATGCGTGCCCGTGGTGCCAAGTCGACCGACATCGCCGTACTGGTGGTGGCGGCCGACGACGGCGTGATGCCGCAGACGATCGAGGCCCTGAACCACGCCACGGCGGCCGATGTGCCGGTCGTGGTCGCGGTCAACAAGGTCGACAAGGAAGGCGTGGACCCGTCCAAGGTTCGCGGTCAGCTGACCGAGTACGGTCTGGTCGCCGAGGAGTACGGCGGCGAGACCATGTTCGTCGACGTCTCGGCCGCCACCGGTCAGGGTCTCGAGCAGCTGCTCGAGGCGATCGTACTGACTGCCGACGCCTCCCTCGACCTGCGGGCCAATCCCGAGATGGACGCCCAGGGTGTGGCCATCGAGGCCCACCTCGACAAGGGACGCGGCCCGATGGCCACCGTCCTGGTCCAGCGCGGCAGTCTCAAGGTCGGCGACTCGATCGTGTGTGGACCGGCCCACGGCCGCGTCCGCGCCATGCTCGACGACCACGGGGACAACGTCCAGGAAGCTCCGCCCTCGATGCCGGTCCAGGTCCTCGGCCTGACCAACGTCCCGGGGGCCGGTGACTCCTTCCTGGTGGTCTCGGACGACCGCACCGCACGCCAGATCGCCGACCAGCGCGAGGCCCGCAAGCGGGCCGCACTGCAGGCCCAGGGCGCGCGGCGCAAGACCCTGGACCAGCTGTTCGAGCAGATGGAGAAGGGCGAGGCCAGCGAGCTGCTGCTCATCCTCAGGGGTGACGGCTCCGGTTCGGTGGAGGCCCTCGAGGACGCGTTGACCAAGATCGACGTCGGCGAGGAGGTCTCGTTGCGGGTGATCGACCGTGGTGTCGGCGCCATCACCGAGACCAACGTCACGCTGGCGGCCGCCTCCGGTGCGGTGATCATCGGCTTCAACGTCCGTGCTCAGGGCAAGGCCACCCAGCTGGCCGACCAGGAGAATGTCGACATCCGCTACTACTCGGTGATCTACGATGCGATCGACGAGATCCAGGCGGCACTGAAGGGCATGCTCAAGCCGATCTACGAGGAGGTCCAGCTCGGCACCGCCGAGGTCCGGGCCACCTTCCGGTCGTCGAAGGCCGGTGTCATTGCCGGTTGCATGGTCACCTCGGGGATCATGCGTCGCAATGCGAAGTCGCGGCTGCTGCGCGACGGGGTCGTCATCAACGAGTCGACGGTCGAGTCGTTGCGGCGGGAGAAGGACGACGTCACCGAGGTCCGCGAGGGCTTCGAGTGTGGTCTGACCCTGCACAACTTCGACGACATCAAGGAAGGCGATGTCGTGGAGACCTTCGAGATGCGGGAGAAGGCTCGCGACTGAGCCCGGTGCACACCGCACCATCCTGTTGAACCGCTGACGTGCGCAGGGTCCCACCCCGGGGCCCTGCGCACGCCGCACCCAAGGACATTCGCACACGAGGAGGGGACATGGCATCACCACGGCTGCTCAAGCTCGCCGAGCAGATCAAGAACATCACCGCCCAGATGCTGGAGCGACGGATCAAGGATCCCCGCCTGGGCTTCGTCACCCTGACCGACGTCCGCCTCACCGGCGACAGCCGGGACGCGACCATCTTCTACACCGTGATGGGCGACGACGCCGCCCGGGCCGACACCCAGGCGGCCCTGCAGTCGGCGACCGGGGTGATCCGGTCCCAGATCGGCAAGCAGCTGGGGCTGCGGTTCACCCCGACCCTCACCTTCATCCTCGATGCCGTGCCGGAGAACGCCCAGCACATCGAGGAGCTGCTGGCCCAGGCCCGACAGGGCGATGCCGAGGTGGCCGACCGCGCCGCGCAGGCCAACTACGCCGGTGAGGCCGACCCGTACAAGAAGAAGGCCGAGGAGGATCTCGACCAGGATGGCTGAGGGCGGCGACGTCTCCGGTGTGGTGGTGGTGGACAAGGCCCCCGGCCTGACCAGCCACCAGGTCGTCGGGCGCCTGCGACGGCTGCTGGGCACCCGCAAGGTCGGTCACGCCGGCACGCTCGACCCGATGGCCACCGGGGTGCTGGTCTGCGGGGTCAACCGCGCCACCCGTCTGCTGGGCCACCTGATGGTGGGCACGAAGTCGTACCGGGCCACCATCCGGTTGGGCAGCACCACCGTCACCGACGACGCCGAGGGCGAGATCCTCACCACCCCCGGCGCCGAGAGGATCGAGCCCGAGCAGGCCCACCAGCTGTTCGCCCGATTCACCGGTGACATCGAGCAGGTCCCCACCCAGGTCTCGGCGATCAAGGTCGACGGTGTCCGTTCCTACGCCCGGGTCCGCTCCGGTGAACAGGTCGACCTGCCGGCCCGCCCGGTCACGGTGCACCGGTTCGACCTGGTGTCCTCGGCCCGTGACGGTGAGCACCTCGACCTGGAGGTCGAGGTCGACTGCAGTGCCGGCACCTACATCCGTGCCCTGGCCCGCGACCTGGGCCGCGAGCTGGGCTGCGGCGGCCATCTCACCGCCCTGCGACGGACCGCGGTCGGACCGTACGGCCTGGACCGCGCGGTCCGCATCGACCTCGACGACACTGCGCCCACCGTGATCGACATCGACCGGGTGGCCCGGGAGAACTTCACCGCGGTCCAGCTGGACCCCGAGGAGGCCGCCCGGGTGCGCCACGGCGGACGGATCGATCCGTCCCGGTTGGCCCCCGCAGGACTGTCGGCGTTGTTCGACGACGAGCAGTTCCTCGCCCTGCACCGGGGCGACGGTTCGGTCGAGGCCGTCTTCGCCCCCGCAGGAGCCCGGACATGAGCCTGGCCGTCCCCGACCTCCCCGATGAAGCGCCCGGCTGGCAGCGCATCGCCCACCGGGTGGTCCACCACTCGGTGGCCCAGACCCTGATCGTCACCGCGATCGTGTTGAACGGCATCGTGCTCGGGCTGCAGACCTTCGACTTCTGGTCGCCGCAGACCTATCGCATCCTCGACCTGACCGACCGGGTCTTCCTGTCGATCTTCGTCGTCGAGATCGCCGTCCGGTTCGTGGCCTACGGTTGCCGTCCGGGTCGTTACCTGCGCAACGGGTGGAACGCCTTCGACACCGTGGTGGTCCTGTTGGCGGTGTTGCCCATCGTGGCGGGCAACTCCTCGGTGCTGCGGCTGATCCGGGTGCTGCGGATCGCCCGCCTGGCCCGGGTGATGCCCGACATCACGGTCCTGCTGGATGGTCTGCGTCGGGTCGCTCGCCCGGCCGCCACCCTGATGGCGCTGACCGCCTTGATGGTCTTCCTGTACGGGATGGTCGGGATCTTCCTGTTCGCCGAAGGGGCGCCGCAGTACTTCGGCAACATCTCGCGGGCCATGCTGACCTTGTTCGAGCTGCTCACCCTCGAAGGCTGGAACGACATCCTCCACGAGCTGATCTCGGTGCGGGGCGCGGTCGGTGGGCTCTACACCATCTCCTTCGTGCTGATCGGCACCTACATCGTGATCAACCTGATGGTGGCCGTGGTGATCTCCAGCCTCGACGAGGCCCACAAGGAACGGATCCGTACCCGCCACGACGACACCGCCGACCTGCACGAGACCCTGGACGAGATGAACGGGCTGGTCGAGCGCCTGCAACGGCGGCTGGCCGAGCTCGAGCGCGACCGTCCCGGACCCACGCGGTAGGCTTCGGCAAGTGCCAGATCCCCAGCCACCCGTCGTGATCATCGGCAACTTCGACGGCGTCCACACCGGTCACCGTGCAGTGATCGCCGAGGCCGCCCGGTACGGGCCGGTGGTGGCGATCACCTTCTGCCCCCACCCGCTGCGGGTGCTGCGTCCCGAGGTCGCCCCGCTGCTGATCAGCACCGATGACGAGCGGCGGGCCCTGCTGGTGGAGGCCGGTGTCAGCGAGGTGGTCGAGCTGGAGTTCACCCGCGAGGTCTCGCACTGGAGCCCCGAGGAGTTCGTCTCCCGGGTGATCCTGCCGCTGCATCCCTGCCGGGTCGTGGTGGGGCAGAACTTCCGCTTCGGGCACAAGGCTGCCGGCGATCCGGCGCTGATGGCCGAGATCGGGGCCGGACACTTCGAGGTCGAGGTGCTGCCGTTGCGTCAGGGCGTCTCCTCATCGCTGGTCCGCGAGGCCCTGTCCCGCGGCGACATCGAGGCCGCCAACCAGATGCTGGGGCGCCCCTACAGCTACCGCCAGACGGTCGTGAGGGGCCACCAACGTGGACGTGAGCTCGGCTTCCCGACCGCCAACCTCCCGGTGACCCCGGAACGGGCCGCTCCGGCCGACGGCATCTATGCCGGTTGGCTGACCCGCTGCGACGAGCCCGGATCCCGGCTGCCGGCCGCCATCTCGGTGGGCACCAACCCGACCTTCGACGACGTGCTGGAGACCGTCGTGGAGGCCCACGTGCTGGACCGCACCGACCTCGAGCTGTACGGGGTGGCGGTGGCGGTGGAGTTCGTGGAACGGCTGCGCGGCAACGAGAAGTTCGACGGGCTGGACGCCCTGATGGCCCAGATCGGCCGCGACGTCGAAGCCGTACGACGTCGTCTCGCCGAGCCTGGTTCTGGACGGGACTGAGACCTCGTACGCTGAGGCCCATGAGCACCGAAGAACGACTGGCCGTCTTCCTGGACTACGAGAACCTCGCCCTCGGCGCGCGCGACCACCTCGGTGGGATGACCTTCGACTTCGGTCCGATCGCCGATGCGCTGGCCCTGCGGGGACGGGTGGTGACCCGACGTGCGTACGCCGACTGGTCCTACTTCGACGAGGACCGTCGCGCCCTCACCCGCCACCAGGTCGAGCTGATCGAGATGCCGCAACGCATGGGGGCCTCGCGCAAGAACGCCGCCGACATCAAGATGGTGGTCGACGCGATCGAGATGGCCTTCGAGCGTGACTACATCTCCACCTTCGTCATGTGCACCGGCGACAGCGACTTCTCGCCGTTGGTCCACAAGCTGCGCGAACTCAACAAGTTCGTGATCGGGGTCGGTGTCGAGGACTCCACCTCGCGGTTGTTGCCGCCGGCCTGTGACGAGTTCCTGTTCTACGACCGCCTGGAAGGGGTCGACGTCCCCGAGAACGACACCCACGGCAAGGACGTCGCCAAGGGCACTGCCCGCAAGAAGGACGTTCCGGAGAAGGACGTCCCCGCGGAGGAGCCGGAACCGAGCGATGCCCCGGCGGACCTGGACGTCTTCGTCGCCCAGACCCTGGCCGGACTGCAGTCCTCGGGCAGCAACACCCCGACCGCCTCGGTGCTGAAGCGCACCCTGCTGCGACGCGATCCGACCTTCAGCGAGTCCGACCACGGCTTCCGTTCCTTCGGCGAGGTCGTCAAGGACCTGTCCGCCCGCGGGATCATCGACCTCGCTCCCGGTCCGGCGGCCGGCGACCCGGAGCTCAGCCTGCCCGAGCAGGGGGAGCGGCACGGAGCCTTCGCGCTGCTACGTGAGGTGGTGGCCGCGGCCTCGGGCGAGGTCGCCATGTCGGGCCTGAAGGACCAACTGCGCAAGCGCCGCCCGGACTTCAGCGAGAAGAGCCTGGGCTATCGCAACTTCCTGCAGTTCTGCCGTGACGCCGATGAGGCCGGTGTGGTCGACCTGCGCTGGGACGATGCCTCGGAGGGCTACTTCGTCGAGGTCGCCGGCTGATCAGCTGAGCTGGACCTGCTCGGCCAACTCCGCGACCGTCGCCGCGTCGAAACGGCCGGCGCCGGGGACCAGGGCATTGGCCGTGCCGCAGGCCGTCGCCCAGCGCAGCGCCTCGGCCAGCGCGTCGCCGCGGTCCAGGCAGGTCAGCAGACCGCCGAGGAACGAGTCACCACTGCCGACCGGGAAGCCGCCGTGCACCCCGGGCAGGCTGGCACGCACCAAGGTCTGGCCGTCCCACCCGAGCGCCCCGTCGGCGCCGTCGGTCAGCACCACGTGACCACCGCTGCGCTCGGCCAGCTGCCGGGCCATGGCGCCCAGGTCGCCCGACGGGTCGACACCCAGCTCGGCGGCTGCCTCGCCACGGTTCACCTTGACCAGCTCGGGGCGCTCGGTGAGGGCGGCGTGCAGGGCGGGTCCGGCGCTGTCCACGGCCACCGCGGCGCCGTGGCGGTGGCCGGTCCGCACCACACCCGCCACGGTGTCCTCGGGCAGGTTGCGCGGCATCGACCCGCTGGTCGACAGCCAACCCGGCCGATCGGCGAGCAGGGCCGCGGTCCGTTCCAGCAGCTCCTGCCAGGCCTCGGGCTCGGTCCGGGGGGCGTGCTCGTACACCTCGGTCAAAGTGCCGGTCGCGGTCGAGGCGACCGAGACGCAGGTCCGGGTCTCGGTGGCGCTGGTGGCCGTCGAGGTCCGTACGCCCTCGGCCTCGAGCTCGGTCACGATCCAGTCGCCACTCGAGCCGCCGACCACCGTGGTCAGGGCGACATCGGCGCCCATCCGGCGGGCGGCCCGTGCCATGTTGAGGGCCTTGCCGCCGGCACACCGGGCGACGCAGGTGGGACGATGGATCTCGCCGAGTCGGTAGTCGTCCACCACGTAGGTGATGTCGATCGACGGGCTCGGGCCCAGCACGGTCAGCACGCTCCGAGCCTAGGCCACCCGACGAATTGCCGATGGCGCCGTCCGGCAGGTAGAGTCGTGGAGTTGCCGTCACGACGGCCGCGGACATCCAAGAGCTTCCACCACCCGATGTGGACCGGACCGGTCATCCCGGATCCGGGCGGGGGCGCCGCGCAACGAGACCGAAGGACCATCGCATGTCGATCAGCGCTGAAGTCAAGCAGCAGACCATCACCGAGTTCGCCACCCACGAGGGTGACACCGGATCCCCCGAGGTCCAGGTTGCGCTGCTGACCCGCCGCATCTCCCACCTCACCGAGCACCTCAAGGCTCACAAGGGCGACCACCACAGCCGTCGTGGGCTGATGTTGCTGGTCGGCCAGCGTCGCCGTCTGCTCAACTACCTCTCCAACACCGACATCGAGCGCTACCGCTCGCTGATCGAGCGCCTCGGCCTGCGCCGCTGAGCGCCGCCATCCGGTGTACCGCTTCACCTACACCAGGGCGGCGATCAGCAAGCTGCTCCTGTTGAGTGTGCTCTACACCGTCGTGGCCCTGTTGTGGACGCTGCTGGCGGTCGTGACCCAGTTCCTCGACACCACCGTGTTCAGCTGGTTCGGTTGGCCGGCGGGGGCGATGGCTGTCGTCAGCATCATGTACTGGATCGGGTGGTTCCAGACCCGGCGTGACCCGGTTGCCCTGGTGGTCGATGCCGAGGGCATCAGCCTGCACCCGAGCACCGGGCGACGCTTCGTGATGCCGTGGGCCCGATCGCAGGATCTCGCCTGGGGCAGCTATCTGGGACAGGGCACGCTCAAGCTGGGTGGGGGACCGGGACGCATGATCGGCCTCAATGCCCTGGAGCAGGACCCGCACCTGCTGGTCCAGGCGATCATGCACTTCCGAGGCGCACCGCCGGCCGGGCAGCCGCCGCCCGTGCTCGGCCAGCGCCCGGGAGGCGGCCCCCATGGTTGAGAAGCTGCCGTCGTACGGCGTCGTCGTGCTCACCCAGGGCACCCGGCCCCACGACCTGCGCCGCGGTCTGGAGTCCGTGCTGGCCCAGCGCGATGTCGAGACCGACATCGTGGTGGTCGGCAACGGCTGGGTGCCGGTCGACCTGCCCGACGGGGTCCGAGGGATCCACCTGCCCGACAACCTGGGCATCCCGGCCGGGCGCAATGCCGGCGTGCCCCACGTGGACGGGGAGTACCTGTTCTTCCTCGACGACGACGCCTGGCTGCTCGACGACGACTTCCTGGCCCGCTGTGCCCAGTCCTTCGCTGCCGACCCGAGCCTGGGGATGATCCAGCCCCGGATCGAGGACCCGAGCGCCGACGAACTGCCGTCGCGGTGGATCCCGCGCCTGCGCAAGGGCAGCCCGCACCAGTCCTCCAACGTCTTCTCCGTGGTGGAGATGGCGGTGGCCGTGCGCCGCGACGTGTTCGACGCCACCCTGGGCTGGCCCGCCCCGTTCTTCTACGCCCACGAGGGCATCGAGCTGGCCTGGCGGGTGTGGGGGGTCGGCAGCCGTACGGTCTATCGCGGTGACCTGCGCGCCGGACACCCGGTGATCGACCCGCGCCGCCACGGCGACTACTTCGTCAAGAACGCACGCAACCGGGTCTGGCTGGCCCGGCGCAACCTGCGCTGGCCGGTCAGCTGGGCCTATGTCGGCTCCTGGACCCTGGTGCAGTTGGTCCGGTGGCGGCGCCGCCCGGACTACCTCAAGCCGTGGTTCGCCGGCTGGAAGCAGGGCTGGACCACCAGCCCGTGGGCACCCGGTGAGCCGCACCGCAAGCTGTCCTGGGCGACCCATCTGCGGATGGGGCGCGCCGGTCGGTGGCCGGTGATCTGACCGCTACAGTGAACCGCGTGACATCTGCCCGGCCGACGATCGCGGAACTGCGTGAGGTCTCCCAGCCGCCGACCGTCCGGGGGCGCAAGAATGCCGAGCACTGGTCGGGGGAGTACCTGCGCCACGGCTCGTTGTACCTGACCCGGCTGTTGGTGCCGACCCCGTTGCGCCCCAACGGGGTGACGGTGCTGATGATGCTGTCCGGCTGGTGCATCGCGGGCTCGCTGCTGGTGCCCGGCATCGTCGGGCCGCTGCTGGCACTGTTCTTCTCCCAGGTCCAGATGTACCTCGACTGCGTCGACGGTGAACTGGCCCGCTGGCGCAAGCAGTTCAGCCCGGCCGGGGTCTACCTGGACCGGATCGCGCACTACACCACCGAGGGCTTCGTCGGACTGGCCCTCGGCCTGCGCGCCGCCGGGTTCATCGGCTCCGATCCCGAGCCCGGTGAGTTGTGGATGTACGCCTTCCTCGGCGCGATCCTGATGGCCGGGATCATGCTCAACAAGGCCGTGAACGACCTGGTCCACGTGGCGCGGGCCTTCAACGGGATGGACCGGCTGCCCGACACCGCCGCGGCCAAGACGGTGCCGGCCCGGACCCTGATCGGCACCCTGCGCCGGGCGGCCCGGTTCCTGCCGTTCCACCGCATCTTCCACTCCGTCGAGTTGAGCCTGGTGGCGGTCGGGGTGGCCGTGGTGGGCCTGTTCGTCGGGGACCTGACGGCCTTCCGGGTGGCGGTGTGGGTGCTGGCACCGGTGATCTGGGTCGTGGTCGCCGGACACCTGCTGGCCGTGGTCGCCTCGCCGCGGCTGCGGGCCACGACCGAACGGACCGACTGAGCCATGGGACGGATGCGCAGGCTCGGAGTCGGTTCGCTGACGGTGCTGGGGCTGGCGGCGCTGGTCGCGGTCCTGGTGGTCGCGGCCTCGATCGGGCTGGCGCTGCCGGTGGTGGCGGTGCTGGTCACCGGGGTCGCCCTGGCGGTGCTGGCCGGGCTGGCCGCCGCCGGACCGGGCCACCTGGTCGTGCTCGTTGGGGCCGGGACCGCGCTGGCGGTGGCACTCGCCCGGGCCGAACGCCTCGGACCGGGTTTCGCGATCGCCGTCGCCCTGGTCATCGCCGCGGCTGCGGCCGACGAACCGCTGGCCCGCCGACTGGCCCCGACCGTACGGACCGCGCAACTGCCCGGGGTCCGCTCCGACCTGCGCCCCAGTGGCGAACGGCCCTTCCTGGGGTCGGTGACGATCGCGGTGGCCCTGAGCGGGATCGCCGCGGCCCTGTCGCCACTGCTCGCCCCGGACTCGGTCGGCCTGCAGGTGGTCGGCGCCCTCGTCGCGCTGGTCGTGGCCGTCCTCGTCGGCGCGGCGGCGCTGCGGCTGCGCACGATGGTGCGCGCCATCGGTGACGGCACCGCCGACCATGCGGTGACCGCCGCCCTGCAGGCGTACGCGCCGGAGTTCGTGCTGCACTTCTCCGGTCCTGTCGAGGGCGACTACCAGATCCGGATGTGGCTGCCGTACCTGTCCCGACTCGATCGTCGCTGGGTGATCCTGACCCGGGACCACCGGATGCTCGCCCGCGCCGCCGACCTCGACGGGCAGGTGCCGATGGTGTCGTGTCCGCGGCTGTCGGCCCTCGACGGATGCATGGTCGACTCGATCCGGGCGGTCTTCCACGTCAACACCGACCACCAGTGCGTCGACCTGGTGCGCTTCGCCGACCGGACCCAGGTCCAGCTCAACCACGGCGACTCCGACAAGCCGTCGAGCCGGCACCCGATGATCGCGATGTTCGACCAGGTCTTCGTGGCCGGGCAGGCCGCCATCGACCGGTTCGTCGAGCACGGCGTGACGATCCCGCCCGAGAAGTTCGTGGTCGTCGGACGGCCCCAGGTCGCCGACATCGTGGCCACCAATGTCGAGCCGCACGACCAGGTGAGCGTGCTGTACGCCCCGACCTGGCGCGGGGGCACCACCGACATGTCTCTCAGCTCGCTGGCCCGCGGCGTGGAGGTGGTCGAGGCCCTGCTGGGGCTCGGCGTACGGGTGATGTTCCGCCCGCACCCGTACTCGTTGCGTGAGGCCGGCTCGGCCGCTGCGGTGGCCCGGATCGATGCCCGCCTGGCCGCGGCCGGCCAGCAGCACCTGGCCAGCAAGCAGACCGTCACCGGCTCGATGGCCGACTGGTTCAACCGCAGTGACGCCCTGGTCGGTGACGTCTCCAGCGTGCCTGTCGACTACCTGCAGTCCGGCAAGCCATTGGCGGTCACCGACCTCGGTGACCCCGGCGAGAGCGCATCCGGTGCGAACACCTCCGGGATCCTGCAGGGGGCCTACGTGCTGCACCTCGGTGGCGACCTGCACGCCCCGCTGGCCGCCATGGTCGGCGACGACCCACTGGCCGAGCAGCGGGCCCGGGTCCGGACCCACTACCTGGGCGACATCCCCACCGACGAGCTGGTGCCGCACTTCCTGGCGGCGGCCACGGCGGCCATCGACGGCTGATCCCGTACCGACGCGCGGGTGGCCCGTGTGTCGGGATTGGCCCCGTCGGTACGGCCCGGATAGAGTGTGAGCCGTACCAGCACGCCGATTCTCGGCGGACGCCCACGGACACCGGCTGGCCCCGGTCCTCGGTAGTGGGTTGCGGAGCCTGATGTTCCGACACCCTCGATCGAAGACCGGCTCAGAACGCCGGCCCCCTTTCGTGTGCGAACCCTGCCGTGTCGGGTGCTTCGTCAATCGCGGCCATGTGGTGCCGCGCGAAAGGAGAGCCCCGTGGAGGGTTCCGAACTCATCACCAGCCAGGCCGTCATCGACAACGGCTCGTTCGGCAAGCGGGTCGTCCGCTTCGAGACCGGCCTGTTGGCCAAGCAGGCCGGCGGCTCGGCCACCATCTACATCGACGACGACACCATGTTGTTGTCCTGCACCACCGCCTCCTCCCGCCCGCGGGAGGGGATGGACTTCTTCCCCCTGACCGTCGAGGTCGAGGAGCGGATGTACGCCGCCGGGCGCATCCCCGGTGCCTTCTTCCGTCGTGAGGGTCGTCCCTCCGAGGGCGCCATCCTGGCCTGTCGTCTGATCGACCGTCCGCTGCGCCCGCTGTTCACCAAGGGCCTGCGCAATGACGTCAACGTCATCGTCACGGTGCTCTCGCTGAACCCCGACGTGGCCTACGACGTGGTGGCGATCAACGCTGCCTCGCTGTCGACCCAGCTCTCGGGCCTGCCCTTCGCCGGGCCGGTCGGTGGCATCCGGGTCGCCCTGATCGGCGACCAGTGGGTCGGCTTCCCGACGGTCACACAGCTCGCCGACGCGACCTTCGACATGGTCGTGGCCGGCGGTGTGCTGCCCAACGGCGACGTCGCCATCTCGATGGTGGAGGCCGAGTCGACCGAGCAGACCTGGGACCTGGTGCGCTCCGGACGTACGGCTCCGACCGAAGAGGTCGTGGCCGAGGGCCTCGAGGCCGCCAAGCCGTTCATCAAGGCGCTGTGCGACGCGCAGGCCGAGGTGGCCGCCAAGGCTGCCAAGCCGACCGCGGAGTTCCCTGTCTACCCGGAGTACACCGACGAGGTGTACGCCGCCGTTGAGACCGCTGCAGCCGCCGAGCTCGACTCGATCATGCAGATCGGCCCGAAGCACGAGCGTGAGGACGCCCAGAACGCCCTGCGTGACAAGGTGGTCGCCGAGCTCGGCGAGCGCCTCGGTGACGACGCCGGTTACATCCACGGCGCCTTCAACGCGCTGAGCAAGAAGATCGTGCGTCAGCGCGTGCTGCGCGACAAGGTCCGCATCGACGGTCGCGGCCTGGCCGACATCCGGCCACTCTCGGCCGAGGTCGAGCTCATCCCGCGGGCACACGGTTCGGCGCTGTTCCAGCGTGGCGAGACCCAGATCATGGGTGTCACCACCTTGAACATGCTCGACATGATGCAGAAGCTCGACACCCTCGCGCCCGAGACCGAGAAGCGCTACATCCACCACTACAACTTCCCGCCCTACTCGACCGGTGAGACCGGCCGGGTCGGGTCGCCGAAGCGTCGCGAGATCGGTCACGGCGCGCTCGCCGAGCGTGCCCTGGTGCCGGTGCT
>DVLP01000315.1 GCA_018715445.1 Candidatus Avipropionibacterium avicola
GTCTTCTTCGCGGTCGCCTTCTTGGCCGTGGCCTTCTTGGCGGCCGGTGCGGCGGTGCCGGACTCGGCAGCCTTCTTGGCCGCAGCAGCACGGGTGGCTGCCTTGAAGGCGCGGGGCACCTTCTTCTCGCCGGAGACGTGGGCCTTCAGGTCGGTGCCGGCACGGAACCGGGGAACCGAGGTTGCCTTGGCTCGCTTGCGCTCACCGGTCCGCGGGTTGCGGACCATCCGTGCGGGGCGGTCCAACTTCTCGAACACACCGAACCCGGTGACCGAGACCTTCTCACCCGACGCAACGGTGTAGGTGATGGTCTCCGTGACAGCGTTCAATGCCCGAGCCGCTTCAGCCTTGTTGCCGTCGAAGTTCTCCGACAGCCTCTCGATCAACTCAGCCTTGTTCACAGCTTCCCTCTCTGAACAGTCGTCCTGGGACCACTGGTGAGCGACCCCGGTGCATCCGCAAATACCAGCGGATACGGCACAAACTTAGGGACAACACGCGAGCATGACAAATACCACGGCCGAAAGTCTTCGGCGTGTCCCACTCGCGAACAGCCCCGTCGGGGCTGGGAAATCAGCCGTTGTCGGCGGTCCGGGCCGGCAGCGTCTTGGGCAGGAATTCCTTCCGGGAGCCCTCGTACGCGTCGATCCGATCCTCGTGGCGCAAGGTCAGACCGATGTCGTCCAGGCCCTCCAGAAGGCGCCACCGGGTGTAGTCGTCGATCTCGAACGACTCGCTCAATCCGTCCGGTCCGGTGATCATCCGATTTTCGAGGTCGACGCTCAGTTCCGTTCCAGGGTTGGAATCCAGCAGGTCCCACAACTTCTCGACCACGTCCTGGCTGACGCGGGCGATCAACAGTCCGGCCTTGCCGGAGTTGCTGGCGAAGATGTCACCGAAGCGGGAGCCGATGACCACGGCGAAGCCGTAGTTCTGCAGTGCCCACACGGCATGCTCGCGGGAGGAGCCGGTGCCGAAATCGGGTCCGGGGACCAGGATCGATCCGCTGGCGTAGGCCGGATCATTGAGCACGAAGTCGGGGTCGTTGCGCCAGGCGGCGAAGAGGCCGTCCTCGAAGCCGGTCCGGGTCACCCGCTTGAGGTAGACGGCCGGGATGATCTGGTCGGTGTCGACATTGCTGCGACGCAACGGGACGGCGATGCCGGTGTGGGTGGTGAACGGCTGCATGTCAGGTGTTCCTTGTCGTGGAGGGAGTCAGGGGGCTGGTCGGCACGAGCCTCAGGAGAGGTCTGCCGGGGCGGCGAGGCGGCCGACCACGGCGGTGGCCGCGGCCACCGGCGGCGAGACCAGGTGGGTGCGTCCGCCCTTGCCCTGTCGTCCTTCGAAGTTGCGGTTGGAGGTCGAGGCCGACCGTTCCTGGGGTCGGAGCTGGTCCGGGTTCATCCCCAGACACATCGAGCAGCCGGCGGCACGCCACTCAGCACCGGCGTCGAGGAAGACCCGGTCGAGTCCTTCCTCCTCGGCCTGCAGTCGGACCCGCGCCGAGCCGGGGACCACCAGCATCCGTACCGAGTCGGCGATCCTGCGGCCCTTCAGCACGGTGGCAGCAGCCCGCAGGTCCTCGATGCGACCGTTGGTGCACGAGCCGAGGAAGATCGTGTCCACGGCGATGTCGTTCATCTTCTGACCGGCCGTCAGACCCATGTACTCCAAGGCCTTCTCGGCGGCCACCCGCTCCGACGGATCGCTCATCGTGGCCGGGTCCGGAACGGCATCGGCGAGCGCGACGCCCTGGCCGGGGTTCGTGCCCCAGGTGACGAACGGGGTCAATGCATCGGCGTCCAGGTCGACCTCGACGTCGAAGGTGGCGTCATCGTCGGTGCGCAGGGTGTTCCAGTACTCCACTGCAGCATCCCAGTCGGCGCCCTGCGGAGCATGTGGGCGTCCCTTGAGGTAGTCGATGGTGGTCTGGTCCGGAGCGATCATGCCGGCCTTGGCGCCCCACTCGATCGACATGTTGCAGATCGTCATGCGGCCCTCCATCGAGAGCTGCTCGATGGCCTCGCCGCGGTACTCGACGATGTGGCCCTGGCCACCGCCGGTGCCGACCTTGGCGATCAGGGCGAGCACCAGGTCCTTGGCGGTCACTCCCTCGGACAGCGAGCCACGCACGTTGACGGCCATGGTCTTGGGCCGCGACTGCGGCAGGGTCTGGGTCGCCAGGACGTGCTCGACCTCGGAGGTGCCGATCCCGAAGGCGATCGAGCCGAAGGCACCGTGGGTCGAGGTGTGGGAGTCACCGCAGACAATGGTCATGCCGGGCTGGGTGACACCCAGCTGCGGGCCGATGATGTGCACCACGCCCTGGTCACGGTCACCCAGGCTGTGGATCCGCACGCCGAACTCCTCGGCATTGCGCCGCAGGGTGTCCACCTGGGTGCGCGAGACCGGATCGGCGATCGGCTGGTCGATGTTCAGCGTCGGGGTGTTGTGGTCCTCGGTGGCCAGGGTGAGGTCGGGTCGGCGCACCGGGCGCCCGGCCTGGCGCAGACCGTCGAAGGCCTGGGGTGAGGTGACCTCATGGACCAGGTGGAGGTCGATGTAGAGCAGGTCCGGTTCCCCGGGCTCCTCCCCCGCACGCACCACGTGAGCGTCCCAGATCTTCTCACTCAAGGTCTTGCCCATGTCATCTCCTGTCATCCGGCCGGCCGCATCACGGTGACCTCCGGGGCGCCCGCTGCCCCGGTCGATCCGCGGTCTGCCAGTCCTGTGATCTCGTCGATCTCTTCGGGTGTTACGTTCCTGCCGTACGCCGATGGCGTACGCCCTGTCGCTCCGAGGCGGCCGGAGGGGTTCTCCGATCACTTCGATTCGATGCCTGACTCTAACTTGCATTCCAGCATCCGAGACGGCAATATCAAGGCATGGACAACTCTAGCGGAGTCGGAGTGCTCGACAAAGCCGCCCTCGTTCTTGCCGCCCTGGAGACCGGGCCGACCACCCTGGCCGGTCTGGTGACCAGCACCGGACTGGCCCGACCGACCGCCCATCGCCTGGCGGTCGCCCTGGAGCACCACCGGTTGGTCAGCCGTGACCTGCAGGGTCGTTTCATCCTGGGCCCACGGCTGGCCGAGTTGGCCTCGGCCGCCGGCGAGGACCGCCTGTTGGCCACCGCGGGCCCCGTCCTGGCCCGCTTGCGTGACATCACCGGCGAGTCCGCCCAGTTGTTCCGCCGCCAGGGCGACTTCCGCATCTGCGTGGCCGCCGCTGAGCGGATGAGTGGACTGCGGGACACCGTGCCGGTGGGCTCCCAGTTGACGATGAGCGCCGGGTCGGCAGCCCAGATCCTGTTGGCCTGGGAGGATCCCGAGCGGATGCAGCGTGGTCTGCGCGGCTCGCGCTACAGCGCGGTGTCCCTGGCCGCTGTACGGCGTCGCGGGTGGGCCCAGTCGGTGGCCGAGCGTGAGGCCGGGGTGGCCTCGGTGTCGGCCCCGGTGCGCTCCCCCTCCGGCAAGGTGATCGCGGCGGTGTCGGTCTCCGGGCCGATCGAGCGACTCTCCCGCCAGCCCGGCCGGCTCCACGCTCCGGCCGTGATCGCGGCCGCCGAGCGCCTCAGCGAGGTGCTGCGCCGGAGCAACAGCGAGTAGGTCCCCTCTGGCACGACGAAGGCCCCCGGCTCAGTGAGCCGGGGGCCTTCGTACCAGG
>DVLP01000316.1 GCA_018715445.1 Candidatus Avipropionibacterium avicola
GCTCAGGCCAGCCGGGCCGGGAACCCGCCGGTTGCGATCGGCGACCACCTGGTCGGGGTGATCCGCAACAGGGACTTGCCCTGCTCGACCATCGCGCGGCGGTACTCCTGCCAGTCGGGGTGCTCGCCGGCGATCGACCGGTAGTAGGCGACGAAGTCGTCCAGGGCCTCGGGCACGTCCAGCACCTCGCACTCGCCGTCGACCTGGATCCAGGCACCGGAGAAGTCGTCGGACAGCACCACCACCGACACCTCCGGGCGCCGTCGGGCGTTGCGGGTCTTGGCCCGCTCCGGATAGCTCGACACCACCAACCGACCTTGGTCATCCACCCCACCGCTGACCGGGGAGGCCTGCGGCCGCCCGTCGGCACGGGTGGTGATCAGCACGAACTGGTGCCGGGGCCGTACGAAGTCGAGCATCTGTTCGCGGTCCACCGTCGTGGTGGTCGCCACTGTCCTGGCCATGGCCCCATCCTGCCACCGGTCACCGCAGCGGACCATGCTGCGGCCCGGCCCGACACCACCCGACAGCATCGAGCTGACAGAATCGAGCCATGGCCCGTGAACCCAGGACACCGCGGCGGCGGATGACCAGCACCGAGCGACGCGAACAGTTGATCGGGATCGGGCGGGCGCTGTTCGCCGAGAAAGGGATCGACGCCACGACCGTCGAGGAGATCGCCGCCAAGGCCCAGGTCAGCAAGCCGGTGGTCTACGAACACTTCGGCGGCAAGGAGGGCCTGTACGCCGTGGTGGTCGATCGCGAGACGCTGCGCCTGCTCGACGCGATCCGCGCCTCCCTCACCACCGGGCGCTCCAGTCGGGCCGTCCTGGAGCAGGCCGCCCTGGCACTGCTGGACTACATCGACGACCACAGCGACGGTTTCCGCATCCTGGTCCGTGATGCGCCGCTGGGGACCGGGTCCGGCTCGTACGCCTCGATCCTGTCCGACATCGCCAGCCAGGTGGAGCACCTGCTGGCTGAGGCCTTCGAGCATCGCAAGCTCGACTCCCGCCATGCCCCGATGTATGCGCAGATGTTGGTCGGGATGATCGCCTTCACCGGCCAGTGGTGGCTGGACAGCCGGCGCCCCCGCAAACCCGAGGTGGCCGCCCATCTGGTCAACCTGGCCTGGAACGGGCTGCGCCACCTCGAGCCCAAGCCGCGGCTGGTCGACTGACCCGGCGTGGACCCGCCCGAACCCGGGATCGTCTCTCGATGTCGAGATTCTTGACTAGAATCCGGTCATGGGCACAGACGGAAGCGACGAGGTCGACCGGGTCGTCGCCGGATGGGCGGATGTCCGACCCGACCTCGACCTGGCCCCGATGCACGTCCTGTCGCGGGTCACACGGCTGGCGCGCCACCTGGACCGTGACCGGCGTGAGGCCTTCGGCGCCCACGGCCTGGAGTCCTGGGAGTTCGACGTGCTCGCCGCGCTGCGCCGGTCCGGGACGCCGTACCAGCTCTCCCCCGGCGCGCTGGTCCGCGAGACCGGGGTGACCTCGGGCACCATGACGAACCGGGTGGACCGCCTCACCGCGCGTGGCCTGGTGCAACGCAGCAGCCATCCCGCCGACCGTCGCGGGATCCTGGTCACCCTGACCCCGTCCGGGCTGGCTGCGGTCGACGCGGCATTCGTCGGCCTGCTCGCCGCCGAGCGTCGCATCCTGGGCGATCTGAGCGCCGAGGACTCCGAACAGTTGGCCGACTTGCTGAGGGCAGTGACTCGTCGGTACGTCCAGTGACCTACGCTCACCGATGTGGACACAGATGAGGCGATCCGGGTCCGGGTCCCCGCCAAGATCAACCTGACGCTCGGCGTCGGGCCGCGCGAGGACGACGGATACCACCAGCTCGCCACCGTCTTCCAGGCCATCTCCGTGCACGACGAACTCACCGCCAGGGCTGCACCGGACGGCGTCACCGAGCTCGTGACCCACGGCCCCCAGGCCGATCTGGTGCCGGCCGGACCGGACAACCTGGTCTGGCAGGCCGCCGATCTGCTGCGCAACGAAATCCTGCCGGCCAGTCGTCGCGACCTCGGGGTCCGCATCGACGTGACCAAGGCGATCCCGGTGGCCGGTGGGATGGCCGGCGGATCGGCCGACGCTGCTGCGGCCCTGCTGGCCTGCTCCGTGCTGTGGGACCTCGACCTCGACCCGACCGAGCTGCGCGAGCTCAGCGCCGGTCTGGGCGCCGACGTCCCCTTCGCCCTCACCGGCGGGACCGCGGTCGGCACCGGACGCGGCGACCGGGTGGTCCCGGCGCTGACCCGAGGGACCTACCACTGGGTGCTGGTCTTCTCCGAGACCGGGGTGTCGACCCCGGCCGCCTTCGCCCGCCACGACGAGCTGCGCCCCGATCCGCCCGAGCCGAGCATCCCTCCGGAGCTGATGGCCGCGCTCGGGACGGGACGGGCCGCCGATCTGGCCCCCCACCTCTACAACGACCTGGCCGAGGCCACCTGCTCGATGCGGCCCGACGTGGCCGAGGTCCTCGGGTTGGCCGACCAGGTCGGGGCCCTGACCGCAATCCTGTGCGGGTCCGGCCCGACGGTGGCCTTCCTGGTCGCCGACGAGAACGCCGCCGTCGACGCCCACCTGCAGTTGCGCGCCGAGCTCGGCGCCGAGGTCGGGATGCGACGGGTCCACGGGCCGGTGCCCGGTGCCCGCCTGGTCAGCAGCTGAGGCGAAACCGACTGGCCGCCACCGACGACGGCTGGGATGATCCCCGCATGTGCTGGACGAACCTGTGGTCGATCAACTCGTCGGCGTACAGCGACGTGTTCAGGCAGTTCACGATGGCGACCCTCGGCACCGCTCCGGAGCCGACCGAGCTCCGGATCAACTCCAGTCGACTCCGCCCGACTGCGGTCACCTTCACCCTGACGGTCAACATGTGCGACTGCGATGCGGTGATCGGCTCCCGCGAGCCGCAGCAGCCGCGCGAGATCGAGGTTGAGTCCTGGCTGAACTGGATCCACGGACTGCCCGCTGCCGTGCCCCATGTCAGCCGTCTGGCCGTGCTCCACACCTGGAGCCCCGATGATCGGACGACACCTACCCACGCCAAAGGGATCCAGATCACCCAGGCGGACGAGAGGATCCTGCGCGCGATCGGCGAGGATTCCCTGCTGACGATGGATGCGCCCCGCTGAGCCCAGTCCCCCGCACGACACTCGTCTCAGCCGGGTAGTTGCTCGGCGATCCTGGCGAACTGGGTGATCTCTAGGGTCTCACCGCGGGCCGTCGGGTCGACCCCAGCAGCCTCGAGGGCCGCTGACGCTGCCGCCGAGGAGCCGAAGAGTCCGGCCAACGCGGCGCGCATCATCTTGCGGCGCTGGTTGAACGCGGCGTCGATCACCGAGAAGACCTGCGCCCTGCTGGCGGTGGTCTGCGGCGGTTCACGACGTTCGAGGGCGACGAGCCCGGAGTCGACATTGGGCACCGGCCAGAACACTCGCGGCCCGACCACTCCTGCCTTGGTCGCCGAGGCATACCAGGCCACCTTGGCCGAAGGGACGCCGTACACCTTCGAGCCCGGGGTGGCGCACAGCCGCTCGGCGACCTCGAGCTGGACCATCACCAGGCCCCGTCGCCAGTGCTCCGAGAGCGCGAGGATGTGGATCAGCACCGGCACGGCCACGTTGTACGGCAGGTTCGCCACCAGCAGGGTGGGCTCCGGATCGCCCAGATCGTCGACCTGCAAGGCATCCGCCTCGACCACGCTGAGGCGGTCGAGGGCATCCGGAGCACGGTCGCGTACGGTCTGCGGCAGGGCTCCGGCCAGCAACGGGTCGATCTCGATCGCCGTGACGTGGCGGGCCACGTCGAGCAACCCCAGGGTGAGCGAGCCGAGGCCGGGACCGATCTCCAGGACGACGTCGTCGGCACCGACCCCGGCCGCGGTGACGATGCGGCGCACCGTGTTGGCGTCGATGACGAAGTTCTGGCCGCGTTGCTTCGTGGGGCGCAGACCGAGACGGCCTGCCAGCTCCCTCACCGAGGAGGGATCCAGCAGGCCGCCGGTCGCGTTCGTCTGAGTCACACTCAGATCATCGCAGAGTCACTGCGGGATCAGCGGATCCCCAGCTTGCTCGTGCAGGCGGGCCAAGCGCCCCAGCCCTGCGAGGCCTGAACCTTCTTGGCGATCGCGATCTGCTGCTCACGGGTGGCCTGGTGTGCCAGCGGGGCGTAGGCGCCGCCGCCGAAGGCCTTCCAGGTCTGCGCGGTGAACTGCAGGCCCCCGTAGAAGCCGTTGCCGGTGTTGATCGACCAGTTGCCGCCGGACTCGCACTGGGCGAGACGGTCCCAGACGCTGCCGTCGTTGACCGACGGGGCGTCCTTGCCGGTGTTGCCGCCACCGCTGCTGCCGCCGTCGCTCTTGCCGCCGCTGTCGTTGTTGTTGCCGCCACCGTTGTTGCCGCTGCTGCCACCGTTGTTGTTGTCGGTGCTCGGCGGCTCCGCGGTGCCGACCTCGACGATCTCGGTGACCGGCTGCTTGGTGACCTTGTCGGAGGACAGCTTCTTGGAGACCTGCTTGCCGTCCTCGTAGCGCACCCGGTACTTCAGCGTGCGCTCACCGTCGACGCCGGCGGTCTTGACCCGGGTCTGGCCCTTGACCAGGTCCTTGGTCTCGACCTTCTTGGTCTCGTGCGAGATGGACTTGGTCTGCGTCTCGGTCTTCACGTCGACCTGGACGTAGGTGATCTTCATCCCGTTGACGAGCAGTCCGTCACGGCCGACGGACAACTTGTCGTTGTCGTCCGGCTTGACCTTCGCCTTCTTGAGGGCGTCGTCGACGGTGTTGCCGGTGGTCTTGATGGTGACCGGCTTGCCCTGGATGATCACCGTGACCTTCTTCAGCGTGTCGAGCTGCAGGTCCAAGCCCTCCCGACCGATCGGGGCACCGCGGCTGGTCGACAGGTCGGCACCCTCGGCCTTCAGACCGAGCGATGCCAACAGTTCGTCCACCGACCGGGCCGTGGTCCACAGGGTCCGCTCGACCCCGTCCACGGTGAAGGTGACCTCACGGCCGTACTGGACGGCGATCCGGGTGCCGTCGGCGACCGGCGACTCGATCGAGGGAGCGACGATGTCGTGCTCGCCGATCTCGATGCCCTCGGCGCTCAGCACGTCCTCGACGGTGCCGCTGCGGGTCTCGAGCTGCTGCTCCACCCCGTCGATCGACAGGGTGACGTCCTTGGTGTTGCCGAAGGTGCCCCAGGCGAGGCCGCCTCCGGCCAGAACCACCGCAGTCCCCCCTGCGATGGCCATGGTCATGACTTTGCGCACGTGTCTTCCCCCACTGCGTTCAAGCTTGCCGGAATCAGGGTTTCCCCTGACTCCACGGTCACGGAACGGTAACAACCCGAGAGCCCCGTTGCAAACCCGCGGCCCGCACCTCGGACCGATCGGCGACCTGTGCCTCAGGCCCCGGCGGTCGGCGACGGCGCGAACCACCGTCGGATCCCGGGCAGTTCCCGCCGGCAGAACCAGCCTGCGATCGCGACGATCACGACCACCGCGACCACCGCCAACCAGCCCACGTGGTCACGGATCGCCACGTCACCGACGGCGTACGCCGACCAGAAGGTCGTCAGGCCGATCGTCAGCCACCACACCCACGGGCGGTACGGCAGCAGGCCGACGAACACCCCCGGCCACAGCATGTACCAGGCGTGCATCGCCGGACCGCCCAGCACGAGCGTGAACAACGAGGCCACCAGGAAGGTCATCGGCTTGACCGCAGCAACTCGGAGGCAGAGCCAGGCGATGATGATCCCGGCGATCGCCAAGGCCACGGTCCGTACGATCCCGAGCACGGCGGCCGAGGCGGCATTCCAACCCAGGTGGAAGAAGATCAGTTGCAGACCCACCCCGAGCTGGGTGGGCGGCGACAGGGTGATCGCCCCGCCGGGCACGTTCGTCGCCGCGATCCAACCGAAGCCGATCCCGGTCACGGTGGAGCACAGCACGAAGGTCGCCACCACCACGACCAGGGCCCAGACGCAGTTCCACAGCTGGGTGGGGGTGGGCCAGGCCCGTACCGGTCGATCCGGGTCGGGTGCCGGATTGAGCGCGAGGACCGTGATCGGGACGACCATCATCGCCGCCGGCTGCTTCACCCCGGCGGCCAGCCCGATCATCACGGCCGCCCAGAAGAGTCGGCGTCGCACGGCCAGGTGGACGCCGAAGGCCATGAACCCGACCATCAGTGCGTCGTTGTGCGATCCGCCGACGAAGTGCAGCAGCACGATCGGGTTCAGCACGCCCAACCAGGTCGCGGTGACGGCGTCACGACCCAGGGCCTTGGCGATCCGCGGGATCGACCAGGCCAGCAAAGCGGTCCCGACCAGCGCCCACAGCCGCATCAGCCAGGCCGCCAGGTAGGGCGAGTTGTCCCCTGCCCAGCTGACCGTCACGTACTGCAGGGTCAGGCTCAGCGGCCCGTACGGCGTCGGGGTCTCGAGCCAGATCGGGTCGACCTGATCGGCCCACGAGCTGGGCAGGGCACCCGGCCCCATCTGGTACGGGTCGAGCCCGTGGACCAGCATCCAGCCCTGGGCGGCGTAGGCATAGGCATCGCCGGACAGGATCGGCGGGCCACACACCAGCGGCGCCGACCACAGGGCCAGCACGGCGCCGTAGCGGGGTCGGTCACCGGACCGGGTGAGTGCACCGGCTCCCGGCCGCAGTTGGAACCAGGCGGCGAGCAGCAGGGCGACCCCGAGCAACAGCACCGCAGTCCCCAGCCACGGCCACCGGATCAGGTCGCCGCCCTGGCTGGCCCGGGGCAGGAAGGCCGGGGTCAGCGAACCCAGTACGAGCAGCAGCGAACCGACCACACCGGTCATCACCGGTCCGCAGGCCAACGCATCGAGGGCCTGGTCGCCGCGCCGCCACAGCCACCGTCCGACCGCAGCCGGTCGGAGCGCACGCAGCTGCCCACGACGGGACAGCTGGCCATGACCAGACGGGGCCCCGCGACGAAGCAGGGGCCCACGGCGAGGCGCTGGTGCAGTGTCGGGCATCGGGTCTCCGGGATGGGTGATCCGGGCGTCGGATCCGCTCGTCAGAACCCTACTGTGCCGGCCTGCCTCATCGATCGACGTGTCGGATCCTGTCCGCGAACGGCAGCCTCGCCCGACCCGGGGGCCGCGGCCGGTGCTCCGCGGGCCGATGGCCGAGGGTGACCAGTCCGACCAGCTCCTCGTCGCGGGGCAGGGCGAAGGCCTCGCTGACCGCCGACTGGGCCGGGCGGGGCACCCCGACGAAGGCGGAGTCGACGCCGTACGCAGTGGCGGTCAGCAACAGGGTCTGGACCACCATGCCGGCATCGACCCACCAGTACGGCGCCGACCACCGGTCGCTGTCGTGCGCCCACCCCTTGTCGGGCTCGGCGTAGCGGTCACGGTAGGCCCGTTCACTGGTGCCGACGAGCACCAGCGCCGGGGCGGCCTGCATCCCCCGCACCCAGCGATCAGGCGGCCCGTCGCCGGCGGTGAGCTGCCAGTAGCGCTCGCGGGCGGGCCCGGTCAGGCAGGTCAGCCGTACCGCCTGGGTGTGGCCGGCCGACGGCGTACGCAGGGCGGTCTGCAGGATCGTGTCGCGGAGCTGCGGGTCGAGCGGACGGTCCGGATCGTAGGTACGGATGGTGCGTCGCCGCCGGACCGCTTCGACGAGGTCCATGCCATCAAGTCCCGAAGGCACGGTCACCAGGCCCCGAAGGCACGGTCGCAGTTGTCGTGCAGGTGGGCGCACAGCTCGGCGAGCCCGTCGCCGCGCAGCTCGGCCAGGAACCGGACGGTGTGCGGCACCAGGAAGGAGGCGTTCGGCTTGCCCCGTGCGGGCACCGGCGTCAGATAGGGCGCATCGGTCTCCACCAGGATTCGGTCGGACGGGGTGTGGCGGGCCGCCTCCTGGAGCGCGGTGTTGGCCTTGAAGGTCACCACGCCCGGATAGGACAGCCAGGCACCGTGCTCCAGGCAGGCCCGGGCGTGGTCGACGTCGCCGGAGAAGCAGTGCATGACGACCCGGTCGGGCCAGCCCTCGGCGGCGAGCACGTCGAGCACCTCGGCGTGCGCATCGCGATCATGGATCACCAAGGTCTTGTCGTACGCCTTCGCCAGCGCGATGTGGCGCGCGAAGCTGTCGGCCTGCAGACGCTGCTGCTGTGGGTCGGTGGTACGGAAGTGGTCGATCCCGGTCTCCCCCACGGCACGCACGCGGTCGTGGGCGTCGACCAGGAGCTGCTCGATCCTGTCGATGGCCGGGGCCAGGTCCGAGCCGAGCCGGGCGGCGTCATTGGGGTGCAGGGCCACGGCGGCGATCACCTCAGGATGCTCCGCCGCGATCCGGACCGCCCACTCGGAGCTGGCGACATCACAGCCGACCTGGACC